>NZ_JBFAQA010000043.1:0-82563 GCF_040677005.1 Nonomuraea sp. NPDC049421 | reverse complement strand
CGTCGTCATCTGGCACAACTGGAACATCGGCGCACCCGTGAAACGATCCCTGATCGCCTACGATCACTAACCCGAATTTCACATCAACGATCTAGTACCAAGGGTCTGCACGGTCACTGGGGTAACTCCTGATCAAGGAGAATGCACCTGATGAGTACTGTGATCCAGGCATCGACGGAGATCGAGCTGGAGGACGCCGGCGTGGCGCGCAAGCAGCCCAAGGAGGGTAAGGCCAAGGATTCGGATCGGGTTTGAGGAGCTGAGACGAGACGGGGATCCGGAACCGTTCAATCCAGCAGGGCGGGTCCGGGCAGCAGCGAGGCCGCCGCACGCGGCCGGACGCTTCCCGGTGACACGCCGAAGGCGCGTTTGAACGCCCGGCAGAACGCCGTCTCCGACCGGTACCCGAAACGATGAGCGACCGCCGAGAGCGGCTCCGGCGTCCGCCGCAGGTGGGTGCGGGCCAGCTGCAGCCGCCATTGGGCCAGGTATCGCATGGGTGGTTCCCCGACGAGCTCGGTGAAGCGCGCCGAGAAGGCCGACCGCGACATGCCGGCCTCCCTGGCGAGGGAGGCGACGTTCCAGTCCTGCTCGGGTGCCCGGTGGATCGCGGTGAGCGCGCGTCCGATCTGTTGGTCGCGCAGGGCGGCCAGCCAGCCCTGCCGCGCTTCCGGCGCGGCGTCGAGCCAGGATCGGATCGCCTGGATGACCAGGATGTCGGCGAGCCGGGTGAGAACGGTCTCCCCGCCCGGACGCAGCGCCTGCGCCTCCCTCGACACGAGCCGCAGCGTGCTGTGCAGCCAGCCGGCATCGTCGTCGTCCCAGCCGTCGAGGTGGACGATCGGGGGGAGCTGGGCGACGAGCCTGCTCCCCGCGGCATGGTCGAAGCGGACCACGCCGTAGGTGACGTGGGTGCGCTCACCGCCGCCGCCGTGGCGCAGGATCTCGTACCGCTCGCTGATCTGCTCGACCGGGAGGTCGAAGAGATCGTCGGTGGTGGCCCCGGGATCGCTGCGGAACCGGTGCGCGACGCCGTGAGGGAGCAGGGTGAGGCTGCCCGGCTGCAGGAGGCGGGGGCCGGCGCCGTCGATGTCGGCGTCGACGTCCAGCCAGCAGTGCCCGGCGGTGACCACCACCAGCGCCATCAGCTCCGGCAGCGGTGGCACGGCTATGCCCCAGGGCGCGGTCAGCTCGGCCCGGCAGTAGAGCGTGCCGGTCAGCCGCAGCAGGTGCAGCGCCTCGCCGAGGAGGTCGCCGGCAGCGGGAGGGGTACGGACGCGATCGTGCACGCCCGCCACTCTGCCGCATGTCCCCCACGTCCGCCAGTCTGGATGAACGGCTAAGAATCACGGACTTCCTGTGATTGTCCGTCCAAGACGATGCGGCCGAGACTGGGTCTGTCACCACCCCAAGGAGCGCAGGAGCCATGCCATCACGTCCCATCCTCGTCATCGGTTCGACCGGCAAGACCGGCCGGCGCATCGTCAGCCGGCTCTCCGCCGGCGGCCACCGGGTCCATCCGGCCGGGCGGCGCACCGACCCGCCGTTCTCGTGGCAACAGCCGTCGAGCCGGCCCGCAGTGCTCCACGGCGCGGGCTCCGCCTACATCGCCTACGCTCCCGACCTCGCCGTCCCGAGCGCACCCGCCGCGATCGAGGAGCTCGTCTCGTACGCGATCGAGGCCGGTCTCGAACACCTGGTGCTGCTGTCCGGCCGTGGCGAGCACCACGCACAGAGCTGCGAGAAGATCGTCCAGGGCTCCGGGCTGAGCCACACCCTCATCAGGGCCGGCTGGTTCGCCCAGAACTTCAGCGAAGGCGACCTGCTGGAGCAGGTACGGCGCGGCATGATCACCCTGCCCGCCGGCCAGGTGGCCGAACCCTTCGCCGGCTTCTGCCGGTCCGCCGCCGCGTCGGGCGTGTGGCAGCGATGAGCAGGCGCGTGGACCCGCACTCCGTCCTTCTCTTCGTGGCCGGTCTGGTGCTCATCGTCATCGGCGCGGCCACCCTGTTCGCGCCCGTGGCCTTCCACCAGGCCAACGGCATCATGGTCGTCGCCGACGCGGGCCTGTTGAGCGAGACGCGCGCGGCGGGCGGCGTCCTGCTCACAGCCGGGGTGTTCATCATGGTCGGCGCGTTCTCCACCCGGTTCGCGGTGGCCGCCGCGGCCGTCGGCGCCACGGGGTACCTCGCCTACGCGCTGTCGCGCCTTCTCGGCATCGCGCTCGACGGCGTACCGGCCGGCGGGCTGGTGCTCGCCGCGGTGGTGGAACTGGTGCTCGGGCTGGCCTGCGCGTACTCGCTCCTGCGGCGTTCCCGCGAGGGCGCACGAGTCTAGAGCGACGTCACGTGGCCCCTGTCCGGCGGAATGGCGCGATCGTTCACGACATCGTTCCACGCGGGACCTTACGCTCGGCGCGGAGGTGGTCGGGATGGACGAGGGACACTCCTCGGCGGCGATGGTGGCACTGGTCATCGCGTCCCTGCGCCGTCGTGGCCTTCCGGTGCCGGACGGGGCGAGGTGCGAGGGGCCGCGCGTGACGTTGAGCGACAAGCGGCGACTGCTCGCCGCCGTCGCCGCCGCGTACGGCGAGAGCGCGTTGATCCTCGCGGGGCAGGCTGTGGCGGGCGGCCCGTTCGACCCCCTGGGGCACGCGCTGACGTCCGCGCCCACTCCCGTCGAGTGCCTGGCCCGGTGGGGACGGCTTGAGCGCTACGTGCACTCACGGCACCGGACGATCATCACCGCCGAGGGCTCCCGCGGCGTCCACGTGCGGCACTCGGCGCCGGCCGGTGCACCGCCCGTACGGCATGAGAGCCTGCTCGTGGCGGGAGTGCTGGCGGGCCTGCTCTCGGCCCAAGGGTGCGCGAGCGTCCGGCTGAGCCTGACCGACGGGACGGCGCTGCTCGACCACGGTCAGCTGACCACCGGCCACGTACCGCCGGGGCCGGTCGACCGCTTCCGCCTGGCCTGGATTCCCGGAACCGCCCATCCGCCCGGAGAACCGCGGCATCCGGCTCCCCCACCCGAGACCGGACGGGGACCGGTCACCGACGCCGCCCTGCGCCGGGTCCTCACCGACACGACCAGGCGGTGGACGGTCCGCGAGCTCGCGACGGCCGGCGGCATGTCCGCCCGTACGCTGCAACGGCGCCTCCACGAGGAAGGGAACTCGTTCTCCTCGGTGGTCGCCACCGCCCGCGTCATCCACGCGTCGACGCTGCTCGCAAACCCCGACGTGCCGTTGTCAACCGTCGGGTTCCTGGCCGGGTACGCCGACGGCCCCCACTTCGCCCGCGAGTTCGCCCGGCGAACCGGCGCCAGCCCGGGCCGCTACCGGACCGTCATCATCCCTACGGAGACCGATCATGAGCCTTCCCTATGACCGCGCCCTCATCACGGGCGGCAGCACCGGCGTGGGACTCGCCCTCGCCGCCGAACTGCTGCGGCGCGGCTGTGAGCGGGTCGCGCTGTGCGGCCGCGACCCGCACCGGCTGGCCGGTGCCCGGTACGCCCTGGGCGCGGACGTGCTCACGGTGCCCTGCGACCTCACCGAACCGGACGACCGCTCCCGCCTGCTGACCGTGGTCGAGAAGGAATGGGGAGGGCTCGACCTCCTGGTCAACAACGCGGCCGTGCAGATCGAGACCGATCATCTCGCCGGTGCCACACCGGCGGCCCTTCGGTCGGTGTCCGACGAGATCGAGACCAACCTCACCGCTCCGGTGCTGCTCACCTTGCGGGCGCTGCCCGCGCTGCGGGCCTCCGGTCACGCCGCGGTGGTCAACATCGGTTCCGGCCTGGCGCTGGCGCCCAAGCGGGCCGCTCCGGTGTACTGCGCCACCAAATCGGCCCTGTCCACGTACACGCGGGCGCTGCGGTACCAGCTGCAGGACTCCGGCGCCCGGATCCAGGCCGTCGAAGTCGTGCTGCCCCTCGTCGACACCGACATGACGCGGGGACGCGGCAGCGGGAAGATCAGCCCCCAGCGTGCCGCGGAGGCGATCGTCCATGGTCTCGCCGAGAACCGCTCAGAGATCTATGTCGGAAAGGCTCGGCTGTTGCCGTTCCTGATGCGGTTGGCCCCCTCGATACCGCGCCGCATGCTCCGCGCCGGCTGAGCTCGCCGGGTCGGGTGGTTCCGCCCAACCGGCGAGGCGTTCCTCCGAGAGGCGCTCGGTGCACGACGAGCTGGCCGGTCAGGTCCAGCTCCTCGAACAGCGCGTCAGGGGCACCGACCTCGCTCCGGCACACATCGACGCGACGGGGAGATCTGGGCTGAGCTGACGGTCGGATGCGACGGCAGGCACTCCATCCTGCGCCGCGAGGCGGGTCTGGCGCCCATGAAGTTCGGTGTGCCGTTCGACGTCTGGTGGTTCCGCCTGCCGGCCTCGGCCCGAGACGGGCGCACATGACGCCGGCGTGGCGCCGATCGTCCGGGGCCGCGAGGCGCTGGCCCGCGACGACGATCATCAACGTCTACCTCACCGTCAAGGGCTCCGACGCGCGGCTACGGGCCGAGGGGGTTGAGCGCTTCGGGAAGCGCGTCGCTCGTTCGCGCCCCGGCTACGCCGACCGGGTGAGCCGGCTGGAGAGCATGGACGAGGTCCACTTGCTTCACGTCCGGTTCGACCGGCTCAAGCGCTGGCGCCTCGATGGGCTGCTGCTCATCGGCGACGCCGCGCACGCCATCACCCGCGCCGACCTGGCGACCGTACAGCGGCGCAGGCAACGCCCCACCTTGATCATGAAACCGCGCAGCGGGTATGCAACGGCTCCTGTTCGGAGCCCGGTTCTCCGGCAGGCGTCCCGGCCGTGCGACGTTCCTGCTCTTCCTCCGCCACGCGTTTCCCCGGCTGCGGGTGATGCACGCTCTCAGACGTCGCGGGCTGCGCGAGATTTGCAGGCGGCGTCGGCGGAAACGGCCAGGAAACTTCGCCAGGACTAGACACGGAAGCCACCACGCGTCGAGACCGATATGACCACTCCATACCGGCGCGTCTCAACAGAAGGGAACGCTAATCGTGAAGCGTGCGAAAGCGGCCGGCCTGGCCGGTGTGGCATGCGCGATGCTGACGCTCGGCACCACAGCACCCGCCACCGCCGCCACCGGCACGGATCGTCCCGAGTTCGGCGAGGTACAGAAAGCGCTCACCGAGCTGGCCGCCAGCTCCAAGATCGTGGGCGCGATCGGCGCCGTCTACGTCGACGGCAAGCGGGTCGCCCAGGGTACGGGCGGCACCCGCCTGCTGGACGACAAGGGCGGCAAGATCCCGCCCAGTGCCCGCTACCGGATCGGCTCCCAGACCAAGCTCATGACCGGTACCGTGATCCTCCAGCTGGTCAAGGAGAAGAAGCTCGCCCTGGACGACAAGCTGAGCGACCTGCTGCCCATCGTCGTCGAACAGGACCTGGTGAAGCTGGCCGACCAGATCACCCTCCAGCAGCTGCTGCAGCACACCTCCGGCATTCCCAACCTGCCGGCCGCGGACGTCTTCGACATGACCTACCACACGCCGCTGGAGATGGTGAAACAGACCAGCGACCTGAAGCGTACGGGAGAGCCCGGCTCCCAGTTCACCTACTCCAACACCAACTACTTCCTCCTCGGCCTGATCCTCGAGAGGTACACCAAGCACACCGTGTCGGCGGAGTTCGAACGGCGCCTGTTCGACAAGCTCGACATGGACAGGACCTACCTGCCCACCGAACCGCCCGGCGGTATCAAGGGCCCGCACGGCCATGGCTACTACCCTGACAAGGACGGCAAGCTGCGCGACGTCGACCGCCAGAACATGAGCCACGGCTACGCCGCCGCAGGAGTCATCTCCACCACCGAGGACCTCAGCGCCTTCCACCGCGCCCTGGTCAAGAACGAGTTGCTGCCCAAGGAGCTGACCCAGGTACTGCTGGGCCGCCTGCTCCCCAAGGAGCAAGCGGCCAAGAGCGCAGCGAAGCCGGCGGCCAACGGCCGGATCTGCGACGGCCAGGGCGGCTACTTCAGCGTCACGGGCGGTGGACCCGGGGGCAAGTCCATCACCTACAACACCGCGGACGGACGCGTGCAGTTCGCCCTCTCCACCACCCTGGGCGCTTCCAACCTCGATCCCGATCTGGACCCCCTCATGGAGAAGGCCGCCGAGGCCGTCCTCTGCCCCTCGAAGTAGCGCTCTCCTCGCGGCAGGCAGCTCGCTTGCCGCGAAGGAGGAGCGCTCCGCCCACACCTCGCCCCGCTCGTCGGCACTCGGCCCACGGGCTGGGTGGCCGGCGACGGGATCACGTATCCACTGAACGACGGCAGCGTGCTGCAACTGCCGTCCCTCCACCACTTCGGCCCTCATCGGGAACTGATCGACACCATCGGCGTCCCCGCCTACCAGACCCCGACGACCCCGGCGATCTGGCCGCAGGCCGGGATCCGGCCCTGGCCGAAGCGCTCACTCTGCTGCCACAAGTCCACCCCGGATGAGAGGGCGAAAGCCTTCCTTCACGGAAACAGCCACGAAACAACCTCTGGTGGATAAAGAAGTTGATCGCCGGCGACCGACACCGTGGTGGGCGATCTTCTTGTCCGGCCAGGTCGTTCTCTCCGAGGAAAGGCTCGATCAGTGAATGGTGCGACAGCCGTCCGCGCGAGTGGTTGCTTGATCTCGGGAGCTTTGCTGATGAGTTCCCTTACGGTCGGCACCCCCGCCGCCGCAGCCGACTTCCGGGCCAGAACTCCTGCCATCGTGTGGCGGAAATGCCCGGAATTCTCCAACGATGACTTGCGCAAGATGGGTTACAAGGAGGATCAGTTCGCCGCGGTCAGGAAATTGCACGGCCGTATGGACTGCGGGACGATCAGCGTACCCCAGGACTATGAAGACCCAGGCGGAGAGCAGATCATCGTAGCCCTGACCAGATTGAAGGCCGCCGACCAGAAGAACCGCCTGGGCAGCTTGGCGCTCAACCCGGGCGGGCCTGGCGGCTCCGGCTACCTGATGCCTCTCAACCTCGTCATGAGGGGCGCGGCGGGACTCGACGAACGTTACGACCTGATCGGGATCGACCCGCGCGGCGTCGGCCGCAGCACCAAGGTCACCTGCCCCGATGACCCGCGGGGCAAGCCCTCGCCAGGGCCGATCACCGAGGAACAGGCCAAGAAAACCTACGCCGACATGGTCGCGTGGAGCAAGCAGTGCACTCAGCAGGACCTCGCATTCATGGGGCAGCTCACCACCCCGAACGTGGCCCGTGACATCGACCGGATCCGCGCCGCGCTGGGCGATCGGAAAATCAGCTTCTTCGGCGTCTCCTGGGGCACGTGGCTCGGCGCGGTCCTGCGCACCATGTTTCCCGGCGATGTCGACCGGATGTGGCTGGACAGCTCCACCCCGCCCGATATCTGGAAGGGTTTATGGACGGCAACCCACACAGACGCCGTCGACCGCAACTTCCAGCGGATGGCCGCATGGATGGCCGAGCGCGACGACACCTACGGGCTGGGCACGTCGAAGCGGCAGGTGGTCTCGGCGCTGGAGGACATGGTCGCCTCGTACGACGCCGAACCGCTGACCTTCACGGACGTCGGCCTCACCGTGGACGGGGCGCTCATCGCCCAGGCCGCAGGTCGTCCCAGCACTCAATGGCCCATGATGGCCCAAGTACTCAAAGAACTCACCGACGCCAAGGGCCCGGTCGCGCCACCGACGGTCAAGAAGGCGTTCGGCGACCCGCCCGCCGGGGACGAAACGCAGACCGACAAGACAGCGGGCCGCGCGTTCCACTGCAACGAGGATTCCAGCCCGAGCACGTTCGCGTCGAACTGGAAGGACTACCAGCAGCGTCTCAAGGACTATCCGGTGACCGGCCGGACGAGCCCCTTCGTGCACATGTGCGCAGGATGGCTGCTGCCGGCGAAGCCGCCGACGGTGCGGCCCGTCAGCGGCTCGCTGGTGTTGTCCGGCCATCGCTACGAGACCCAGACACCGTACGAATGGACGCCTGCCATGCGCGCGGTCATCGGTGGAACCCTGGTGACCGTCAACGACGACGTCCACGGCTCCGCGGCCCAGGTACCCGGTTGCGCCGCGAAGATCATCGACTACTTCGAGACCGGCAAGCGCACCACCACCTGCCCAGGAAAACCGGTGCCGGCCTCGGCCCAGACTCCCCAACGCGGTTGACATCGCACCGCCCCGCGACCGGGAAGAGCTGCGCGAACCGCTCCGGAGCGACGGCACACAGCGATCTCCGGCGGCACCGGCGAACTGCGTCGGCGCCAATACTCCCGGCATCCCGAGACGGCAGTGCCGCTCATCGAAATGAAGGAAGAGGTGGATTCGACGGCATGTTGAGAGGTTCACTGGCGACCATCGTCGTAACGGTGGTCACCGTCACAGGTGTCGGGACGGCGGCCCCGACGTCCGCCGCCGCAATACAGGCGCCGGACCAGCAGTCGAGCGCGTCACTCAAACTGACGGCGAAGCAGAAGCGGAAGTTCACCGACATGTGGCTCTACGAGATCTCGATGTCGGCATTCCAGAAGCTCCGCGTTGAGCGGCCGTACGCCGGCCAGGGCATCGACTGGAGCAGTGACGCCTGCTCCAAGTCGCCCGACAGGCCCAGCGGGTTCAACTTCAAGCCTTCGTGCCAGCGGCACGACTTCGGCTACCGCAACTACAAGAAGCAGAACCGCTTCACCGAAGACAACCGCCACAGGATCGACAAGAAGTTCAGGCGCGATATGTACGACGTCTGCGACAAGTTCGACGGATGGCAGTCCGCAGCCGGTGTTTTATGCCGGCGTGAAGCAGACGCTTACTACAACATCGTTCGAGCCACCGGGAATCTGTGACGAACAGATCTCGGAGAAATAATTCGGATGATTGGGGATTTCTGACGTCCGCAGTCACGTACCGGAATTTCGGAAGAAGTCGCCGAAGGCCGGAGACAGGCGTGGAGCCTCCGGTAGATGAGCTCCCACCACAGGATCCTCATCAGCCGAAAGGCTCCACGTAATTGCTCATCGAGCCATGCTCGACGTCTCCCGCGCGCTGGTTCACCACGTTGCCCGATCGCTGCGGGACGAACGGCACCGACTCGGCACTCCCAAGGGCAGTCGCGCTCCGACTCCGTCCTGGCAGGGGGTGCTGGTGCTGCGGTGGTTCCGGGGCGAACGCGCGACGTCCCCAAGCGAGCAGCACGAAGCCGGCTCGGCACTCGCATGCTGGGCGACATCGATGAGACACGCGTCTACCAGCGACCGCTGAGCGCACAGGATGTCGCTGATCTGCACGCGTCAGCCGACGCCATCATGTCCGAGATGCCGGCCCCCGGAACAGACCGGCACAACCGAAAGAACCAAAGCAGGCAGCGAAGTTCCCCAACCAGCCGCTGGGCACGAAGGCCACGTGGTGGAGTACCGGAGGGTGCACACCTACTGCACCAGCCGGCACCACCATTGGCAGATCTACTCCGGCAGTAGGAAGACAAAGGTCGGTGCCGTCATCATCTCCGCGACCGCGGTGATGCTGCTGCTCGGGCTGGGACTGACCGCCCCGGTGGCGGTACTCGGGTACGGCTTCGACGACCTGCAGGCCGCCGGCCGCGCGGTCGGCAGGATCGAAGAATTGCTCGCGGTCCGGCCACTGCCCGAGCCCGCCCACCCGAATCCGCCGCGGGAACATCGGGTGGAGCTGCGTGACTTCTGCTTCGCGTACGACGCCGTCCATGAAAGACGGCGGCTCGCGATCGTCGGACCGTCCGGCGCAGGCAAGAGCACTCTGCTGCAGTTGCCGGCGCGCTTCTACGACGTGGACGCCGGCGCGGCGCGCGTGGGAGGCGTGGACCCATGTTCCGGCTTTGGGAGGTACGGCCGTTATGGTGACGGCCGCCGGTCTTCGACCGCTCGGGAACATTCGTCCAAGACCCGCGGCCGGCCGCGCGTGCATGGTCTCCGCATGGATGAAGACGACATCGAACGTTCGCATGGGATGCACGTGGTCCATGACGGCCCGCGGCAGGCGCCGCCGTCGGTGCTCATCCACGGGTCGGGGGCCTCGAGCGGTTTCTGGGGTCCGGTGGTCCCGGCGCTGGCCGGTCACCATCACGTCATCCGGGTCGACCTCCCGGGCTGCGGCCAGTCCCCGCCCGCGCCGTCGTATGAGGTGCCCGCGCAGGCGGGTCAGGTGGCGGCGCTGCTGGACGACCTCGGGCTTCGTCACGTCGCCGTGGCCGGGCACTCCAGCGGCGGCTACGTCGCCACCGCGCTGGCCGAGCGACGTCCCGACCTCGTGGGTGCGCTTGCGTTGATCAGTAGTGGCCCGAGTCCGGATGCGCTGCTCCGGCAGCCGTTCATCCTTCGAGTACTGCTGGCCCCGCCCCTGGGCCCGCTGATATGGCCGAGGCGTTCGGATGCGATGATCCGCAAGGGTATCAGCGCGACGGCCGTTCGCCCCGTGGACCTCTCGGATGACGTGGTCGCCGATGTACGGGGCATCACCTACCGCGCGATGAGGACGGTGCTGCGTCGGAACACCGCCTACATCGCCGAATGCAGCGTGCCCGAGCGGCTCGCCGCCGTCGGGGTCCCCGTGCAGGTGATCTTCGGTGCTGCCGACCCTCGTTGGGAGCCGTCGGCGCACCGATACGAGGCGGTGCCGAACGCCCGGGTCGAGCTACTGCCCGGCGTCGGGCACCTGCCCATGCTGGAAGCGCCCGAGGCGATCGGCGAACTGCTGCTGGGCTTCACGGCGGCGGAGCCGAACCGACGACCCGTGATCCCTGATGCCTGAACCGGCCATGTGCCGCCTGCCGAAATGCCATCTGACCAAGCGTGAGTGGACGTCGCAGCCCTACGCCCGTCGGTTCGGCTGCCGGGGTCGGCATGGCTGGATTCTGCCATCATGCCGCGGCCGATCGCCTACCCGTCCGTCACCCTGCTCGTCGATCTGGGTCGGCCTCGGGGACAGGGACCACTTGATCGACGCGGAATCGGCCGATGTGGCCCTCGACGCCGCCCTTGTCATGCGCGCCGGTCAGGCCGGGCCGAACCGCCTCCTGCCCGCCGGTGACGGACAACCGATGGACCGCCTCGCCCCGTGGAAGGGACCCTTACAGAGGGTTCTGAGGATCTTCCGGCAGGTCATCGACCTCGAAGAGGTCCCGGTAGCGGTCCAGGCTGTCGAATGATCGTGACAGCAGCGTGGCTCCTGCTTCAGGCTCGTCGATCTGGAGCAGTTGCAGCGAGGCTATTCCGAGAAACCGCCACGTCACCTCTTCGTCGAAGGTGTTGCCGTACCTGACCTCGTCCTCCCGTCCCAGAACCATGGCCACGTCCTGGGCGGCGTCCTCCGAATCGGCTCGTACCACCCTCACATCCTCACTGAAACGTGGAGGTGCGTAACCGCCGCTTATGTCCGTCCGGTAGATCAGCACCACGCTCCAAAGGAACTGCGTCTCGCCCATCGGCCCTCCCTCTGACCGGAGGTACGCCTACGGGGCGCCCGCCGCGAATCGTACGGCCGCAGCCTAGCGACCGGCCGGGCTCGCGCCCGAGCCTTCGCGAGCGTGGCCTCTCCCCTGCGGAGGCGGTCGAGCGGGCGGAAGTACGCGAAGCGCTGGATCCCTGGGGCGACGACGATGAGGAGGGCGGCGGTGTGGTCGTACGAGCGGCGGGGTGTCACCAGGCGGGCAGGTCGATGGCGGTGGCGGCGCGGTGGATGGGCTCGACGACCTTGGCCATGATGCGGTCCTTGCCGGGCAGCAGGTCGGCCAGCCGCAGCATCAGCATCGACATGCGCACCTGGGACCGGCTCGACAGCACCATGCGCTTGATGTTGGCGGGGCCGAGCGCCTGGTTGGTCTCGGCGAAGGGGCGCATGCGGGCCTCGTAGGCGGGAAAGGCGATCGTGTGGTCGCCGCCGGCCTGCTTGAGCTCGCCGGCCAGCACGTACGCGCCGACCAGCGCCAGGCTGGTGCCCTGGCCGGAGGCGGGAGAGGCGCAGTGGGCGGCGTCGCCGATCAGCGCGACCGGGCCGGCGTGCCAGCGGTCCATGTGCACCTGGCTCATGGAGTCGTAGTAGAAGTCGGGCGCGCCGGTCATGGCCTCCAGCAGGCGCGGCACCTCCCAGCCCGATCCGCGGTAGGCGTCGGCGAGGGCGCGTTGCTGCGCGTCGCGACCGGTGGCCTTGTCCGCGGACCGCCACAGGAACATGGCCTTCATGCCGGTGTCCTGCCGGGTGCTGTAGACCAGCGCGGTGCGGCCGGGGCCGACGTAGGTGAGCTCCTCGCGGTCGAGGCCGAGGTGGTTGGGGACGCTGAAGACCGAGACGTTGTAGCCCATGTCGTGGACGAAGCGCTCCTCGGGGCCGAAGGCCAGCGCGCGGGTGGCGGAGTGCAGCCCGTCGGCGCCGACGATCAGGTCGAAGTGGCGTACGAGCCCGCTGGCGAAGGTCACGCGGGTGCCGTCGACGGCGGCGATGGAGTCGCCGAAGAGGTGTTCGACGCCGTCGGTCGCCTGGTGCAGGAGCCGGGCGAGGTCGCCGCGGTGCAGTTCGGCGTCCTGGTGGACGCGCCCGCCGAAGCTGTCGCCGTCCATGCTCGCGACCTGCCGTCCGGCGCCGTCGACGACGCTTCCGGTGCGTACGTCGGTGCGGAGCGCGCGGATGTCGTCGAGCAGTCCCATCCTCTCGACGACGTCCAGGGCGGCGCCCCGGATGTCGACCTTGTAGCCACCGTCGCGTACGCCGGTGGCGCGCTCGACGACGGTGGGAGCGAAGCCGTGCCGGCGCAGCCAGTAGGCGAGGGCGGTGCCAGCGATGCCCGCGCCGGAGATGAGGATGTTTGTCATGCCCCGGATAGTACGCATGTCTAAGACAGTTGTGCAATACGTATGTGTAACATACGGACATGGGAAACCGAGAGGATCTTCTGGAAGGCGCGAAGCGCTGCCTCTACGACAAGGGCTACTTCCGCACCACCGCACGTGACATCGCCACCGAGGCCGGCGTGAGCCTGGCCGCGATCGGCTACCACTACGGCACCAAGGACGCGCTGCTGAACGAGGCCGTGGTGGTGGCGATGCAGGAGTGGGCCGAAGATCTGCGCCGCGTGCTGGCCGAGCCAGGAGACTTCGCGACGACCTGGGGCAAGGTCATCGACTCCTTCGCCACGGCCAGGCCGCTCTGGGTGATCCAGTTCGAGCTGGTCGCGCACATGGCCCGCACTCCCGAGATGCGCGAGGCGTTCGCGAAGGCGGGAGAGCAGGCCAGGCTCGGACTGGCGGAGCTGTTCGGCTCCGACTCCGAGAGAGTGGGGGCGGTGGTCCAGACGCTGGTGGCCGGCCTGGCGTCGCAGTGGCTGGTGGACCCGGACGCCGCGCCGTCCTCGGAGGACCTGCTGGAGGGCCTGCGCTTCCTGACCGGGCCCGCGTCCGAGACGCCAGGGGCGTAGCCCACGTTCTCCGGAGCATGCCGGAGCCCGCCGGCATCGCGGCGGGCTCCGGGATGAATCTGTAGGCGGGCGGTGCAGCCTGAAGGAGGATCTCCTGCAGTGGAAACAGCCGTGCCTTTGGAGTGCCGCTCATCCCGCGAAGGGATCGAGGAATAAGCGGCTTCCAGCGAGCAGAAAGGCGCTTTCTGACGCGTTCAGCGCTTTCAGGTTCGTCAGCCTGATCACTCAGCCTGAAGATTGAGCCCAGGATCAGCGCTCCGGGTCGCGTTGGCGCAGAGGGGATCGGTGGACCGCAAGGCCCTCACGTCGTAACTACCCGATCCGAACCAGACGTGCCTGTTCCCTGTGAGGACGACGGGATCCGTCAGACCCTCCGGAGGCGGGGGGTTTTGCTCAGTCCCCCAGAGCCAGCCGCGGATTCTTACGCAGTACCCCGGCCCGACCCAGATGCCCGCAGTGCTTGGGTAGCCCGAAAAGCGCCCTCCTGGGATCAGGGCATCGTATCTATCGTCAACTGCGTAATCACCGTCCCTGTACCGGACGGCGCCGATGTCGACCGTGCCGGTATTGCGAATCTCTGTTGCATCGGCGTGCGCCGCGTACGGGGCCAGGGTCAGGAGCCCGGCGGTCAGGGCGATCGCGGATGCCCAGGTCGTTTTCTTCATTGTCCCTCTCTCGCGATTTCCCACTGGTCTACGACTTTTCTTCTGTCGAGCAGCGGCTGTTGCGAGAAAGGTAACCTCGTCGCTCCTGCGGCAGCCAGGGCAATAACCGGACGTTTTGAGGACCTTCCGCCCATTGGGATCGGACGAGGAACAGTCACACAAAGCGGGTGGGCGGTCGCTGCGTGTGCGGCCATCATGGCAAGCACCACCTGGATCGGCACCTTGGCCGAAGCACGACGGTCGGGCATCTCAGTACGGCGCATGAAGGCGGCGAAACCGAGCTCTGACTCCACGGCTGCAAGATCCCTTACTGAACCAGCTCGTATATCAGCGAGGTCTTCTCGTGGCCGGGCTGGTCGCCGATGAGATCGTGGCGCTCGATGTGGACCCAGAGCCGAGCCGTGCCCGGCGCCGGAGCGATGCCGATGATGCGGTCGGCCGGACCGCCCCCGGGCAAGGTTGATCTGGTCCATCTGCCGTTGCGAAGGTTGAGCACATAGGGGGCGCCAGAGGCAGGGTTGGCGGCGATCCACAGACCACTCGCCGGGTCGGTGCGCACCGCGGTCAAAGCCGTCTGCACCACGTTCAGACTCACCTGCTTCCATTGGGTGCGGTCCCAGCGCAGCACGACCGGGCTGCCACCGTCCGCCCATGCGGGGCCGACCGCCCACGCACGGCCATCTGGCTGTGCGGCCAGGCTCATCTGCCCGAGGTAACGCCGCCCGCGACACAGCGACCGAGCCGACCCCGCTTCGCACGGGTGATCGACCTTCTTCCAATCTGTGCCGTTCCAGTGCAGCGTGATGGCCACCTCGTTGCTCATCTGCTGGTCGGTCACCACCCAGACATCGTCAGGGCGAGCCGCGGCGACCCCGGCCAGGGAACGCACCGGGGGCGTGTCGTCCCGCCATGTCTTCCCCCTGCGATGCAGAACCTTCGAGGAGTCGCCGTCGGGATCCATGCCGGTGACGAGCCACGCGTTGTCTTGGGAGTCCACGGCCATGCCGACGACCTGGTTCCACTCCGCGCTTCGGGAAAGGTGTCGCGTCCAGCGCCCCTCGGACCATCGCCAAAGATGCTCTGTCACGCTGTCGTACGCGCCGTAGACAGCCGCAACCGCCCAGATCGTCTTCCCAGATGCGGAACCGGCCACATCAAGGCGCCCGGCCTTGCCAAACTGTTCGGGCAGCCTGGCACGCTTCCAGGAGCCTCCGTCCCAGCGCAGCATCGACCAGCCACGCCGCCGACCCTCCGCGGCGAACAGCAATGCCCCGCCGTCCGCCGTCGCTACCATCTGCACCCCGCCTTGGGCGGTATATCTCACCGCCCAGCGCGACGCCGACTCGACGGCGTCGTCGACCGTCCGCCCGGAACCGCTCAGGGCCGTGTCAGCGGCCAGCACATACATACCGGCAAGGACCAGGACAGCGAGCGCACTCGGAGCCTTTCGCATCCGGCTAAGGATCACACAACGTGCGCAACACGGCGAGCAGCATGACGCCGGCAGCGGGACGAGCCGTAGCGGCGTTCCCAGCGGCGTCCCCGGCGGCGCCCTCAACTGCCGGAGCCCGTGCGTGTCCCGTCAGACGAGAACGCCTGGCCCTCCTGCTGAGATGCTGGGCAGGCAGGCCGGTATGACTCGCCAGGGATGTATCGCCGCCATTCCTGTGGGGTGAATCCCTCAGGTTCAGGGGGTCGTCGCAACACTGCTGGTCAGCGACCAGTTGAGATGATGACCAGCGGCACCTGATCGACCTGCTCACGCGCCTCATCGATCGTCACAGCTGAGGGAGTCAGGCCCCGCGCGCGCCCGTCAGGCCGTGGGCCAGCGCGGCGGCCTCCCCTCGCGAGCTCACGCCGAGCTTGCCGAGGATGTTGGCGACGTGGAACTTGACCGTGTTCTCACTGATGTTCAGCCGGGCGGCGATCGCGCGGTTGCGGTGGCCGAGCGCCAGGTGTCCGAGGACGTCGCGCTCGCGGGGATTGAGCGCGCCCAGCGGGCCATGGGGGCGGGGGCGTACCGGGCCGAACGGCAGGTCGGCGGTGATGGTCGTGCCCCAGCCCTGGACCGCGTCCACGCCGAGCGTGCCGCCCAGCGCCGCCACCCGGTCACGCAGCCGGTGCACCGCCAGGGCGTCGGCCGCGAGCGAACCGGCTCCGTCGTCGCGCACGCTCACCCGCAGCAGCGAGTCCTCCACCTCCCAGGCGAGCCTGACCCTGCTCAGCCCGCCCTGCTGGAGCATCGCCAGCACCGCGCCCCGAACCACGGCCCTGGCCGCCCTGGCCACCTCGTGGGGCAGCGGCCTGTCGCGCCGGTCCGGGCCGGCCAGTTCGAGGGTGAGATCGTGGTAGCGGGTGAGCAGGGAGAGCTTCTCCGCGAGCGCGTCGAACGCCTGGCCCGCCTCCTCCTGTCCCAGGTCACGCTCGCCGCCCGCCCTGGTCTCGAGCAGCGCGGGCACGGCCAGTTCGATCGCCACGCGCCGGGCGGCGGCGTCGTCGAGCCGCCGTGATCGCAGGACGCCGAGCAGCGAGGTCAGCGTGGTGGCGTAGGCGTCGGCGAGGTCCTCCACGGCCGTGACGGGCGGATCCGCCAGGGCGTGCGGCTCGGTGCGCGCCACCCGGTGGGCCAGGTGCACGACCGTCAGCTCGGCGAGCCCGGCGATGATCTGCCGGGTCTCCGGGGCGGGCGGCCGGGTCATCGCGACGGCCAGGATGCCGCCCGGACTCCTCTGCGGCTTGACGGCCACGGCCAGCACCTGCCGTTCGGCCCCCGCCAGCGTGAACGGGCCGAACCAGGGACGGTCGACGGCCACCAGCGGGAGCAGCCGGTTCACCTCGTCGGCGCTCACCTCCATCCCGTGGGTGAGCAGCGGGGACATCAGCAGGCAGTCCCCGGTGAACAGCACCAGCCCGTCATGGGGCACCAGATCGGACAGCACGGCCGACAACGCCGGCAGGACGCCGTCGAGCGGCGCGTGCATCACCCTCAGCGCCGCCGTCAGGGCGGCCGACCACGACTCAGCCATGGCCTCGATGGTAGTGAGCCCCCTCACCCGCTCCGCCCGCTCGTCCGGGTGGGCGGGCCCACCCGGACGGGTGGTCAGCGGACGGCGCGTGGCGGCCACCCTGGAGGCGTACCTCCTGAAGAAGGGAATCGTGATGAGGGACGAATCGACGCTGGTGGTGGTCTACCACAGCGGGTACGGGCACACGGCGCGGTTGGCCGAGTCGGTCCGCACCGGGGCGGCGTCCGTGGACGGCGTCAAGGTGGAGCTGGTCTCGGTGGACGGCATCACCGAGCAGGAGTGGTCGCTGCTGGACGCGGCCGACGCCATCGTGTTCGGGTCGCCGACGTACATGGGATCGGCCAGCCCCGAGTTCCACACCTTCGCCAGAAACTCGGTCGAGCGCTGGACGGAGCAGGCTTGGACGGGCAAGCTGGCCGCCGGGTTCACGAACTCGGGGTCCAAGAGCGGCGACAAGCTGCACACGCTGCAGTACATGGCGCTGCTGGCGGCCCAGCACGGCATGCTCTGGGTCAGCCTGGGGCTGCTGTCCGGCTGGAACTCCAGCACCTCCGGCCAGAACGCGCTCAACCGGCTGGGCGTCTGGCTGGGGGCGGCAGCCGCCTCGAACATCGACGAGGGCCCCGACCTGATGCACGGCTCCGACCTGCGCACGGCCGAGCACCTGGGCCGCCGGGTCGCCGAGCAGGCCCGCCGCCTCCATCAGGCCACGACGCGCCCCGTGGGGTAGCAAGCCCGGCAAACGCAGCCGACGCATCGCGCGGACTCGCCACCATCGCCGACCCGCGCGATCGTGAACTGACCGCCGAACAGCCTCGGCGTCAGCACGGAACCGTCTCTCAGATTCGGCAGTCATGATCAAAAGAGACGGCCTCTCAACGGCCCTGCCACGGGCCGTCCCCATATCAATTCGAGGTCCCCTTGATGGGCGGCTGGGAGGCTGCGCTCGATCCGGCAGCTCGTCCTGAAAGCCGGTGATCGACCCGCGAGGAGTTCCATGCGTATGCACGTGCGCACAATCCTGGCGAGCGCGTTGGCCGCCGCCGGGCTCATGGTGCCGGCGAGCCCCGCGTCCGCCGCCACGGCCTGCACCTACCTGGGCAACCTCCCGGACCAGAACGGCGACAACTACGCCTCGATCGCGGGCGCGAGCGCCAGCGGCGAGTACGCGGTAGGCGCCAGCGAGGACAACGGCCGCTTCTTATGGCGCAACGGCCAGACCGTGGCGAAGTGGCCCACCATGGACGGCAAGAAACGCGACACCCCGCAGGACGTCAACAGCAGTGGCACGGTGATCGGCAGCCTCACCCCGTGGGGAGGGCCGTCGGAGCCGTACGTCTGGCGGCCCGGCTCGGGGTCCAAGGTGAAGCTGGCCGAGGTGTCCGGCTCCACCTACACCGAAGAGGTCGCGATCAACGACAAGGGGGACGTCGTCGGCCTGGCCGGCGTCGGCTCCGGGAACTCGGTGGTGGTGTGGCCGGCGTCCAACTACTCGACGTACCGCGTCGTCGGGCAGGGCCGCCCGGTGAGCATCGACAAGGACGGCCGCATCCTGCTCACGTCCAAGAAAATGTTGTACCCGGACGGCACCCTGCACGACCTGCAGACGCCGGCCGGAGTGAGCAGCTTCTCCATCACGGAGAGCGACAACAGCGGCCGGCCGGTGGGCTACGGCACGGCCACGTCGGGCGGCGAGGTCGCCATCGTGTGGAACAGCGACGGCTCGGTGCTGCACACCCGCGCGGGCGCCCGCCCGGTGGCGGCGAACACCGCCGGCGACACCGTCGGCCTGGTCGAACGCACGACCACGACCGGGTACGACGCGGGGTTCTGGGGAGCCACCGGGGCGCCGGTCATCTTCCCGTATCCGGACCCGCTCGCCTGGCCGGGCGACATCTACCTGGGCGACAACGACATCGTCCACGCACTGTGGGTCACGGACGACTACCGGAACACGTACTGGGCTCGGTGGAGCTGCAGCTGACCCCGGACGCCCGGCGGTGACGTCCATGGAGCTCCCCATACCGGGAGCTCCAGCTACGCGGTGCCGGAGAGGCGCTCCACGCCGCGCAGCAGCGCCGAGTGGTCGAGCCCGCCGTCGCCGCTCGCGTTCGCGGAGGCCACGAGCTGGGCCACGAGCGCCCCGAGCGGCAGCACCACGCCGGCCTCGCGGGCCGCAGAGGTGACGATGCCCATGTCCTTGTGGTGCAGCGCGATGCGGAAACCGGGTTCGAAGGAGTGCCCGGTCATGTTGGCCCGCTTCTGCGTCAGTACGGCGGAGCCGGCCAGGCCGCCGCCGAGCACGTCCATCGCGGCCTCCAGGTCCACCCCGTACGCCCGCAGGAACACCACGGCCTCGGCCAGCGCCTCGATGTTGGCCGCCACGATGAGCTGGTTGGCGGCCTTGACCGTCTGGCCGGAGCCGCTCGGCCCGACGTGGACGACGGTCTTGCCGACCGCCTCGAAGATCGGCCGCGCGGCCTCGAAGTCGCCGGCCGCGCCGCCGACCATGATCGACAGGGCGGCGTTCCTGGCGCCGGCCTCGCCGCCGGAGACAGGGGCGTCGAGGTAGCGCAGGCCCCTGCGGTCCGCCTCCTCGGCCAGCTCGCGGGTGACGTCGGGGCGGATGGAGGAGAAGTCGATGATCAGCGTGCCGGGGGCGGCGTGCGCGAACACGCCGTCGTCGCCGGTCAGCACGTCCTGGACGTCGGGCGAGTCGGGCACCATGAGCGCGACGACCTCGGCGCCCGTCACGGCGTCGGCGACCGACCCGGCCACCCGCCCGCCGGCCTCCGCCAGCGGCTTCGCCTTGTCCGGCGACCGGTTGTACCCGGCCACGGCATGTCCGGCCTTGACCAGGTGGACGGCCATGGGCGAGCCCATGATGCCGAGGCCGATGAAGGCGATGGCGCTCACGTGAAAGATCCTTCCGTGTCAGGTACGGCGTCGCGGGTCGCGTTCGGGGCGGCGTCGCGGGCCGTGTGCAGGGTCGCGTTCGGGGCGGCGTCGCGGGCCGTGTGCGGGGTCGCGTTCATGGCCGCGTGCCGGGGGCCGGGTCGGCGGCGCGTTGCTCGCGGGGCAGCCAGGCGAAGGCGCCGGGCCCTTCCGCGCGGTATTCCAGGCCGATATATCCGTCATATCCGGCGGCGTACACGTCGTCGATCCACTGCCGCAGCGGCAACTCACCCGAGCCGGGCGCACCTCGGCCGGGGGCGTCGGCGATCTGCACGTGGGCGATGCGCGCGGCGTGCCGGTCGATGGCGGCGGCCACGTCGTCGCCGTTGACGGCCAGGTGGTAGAAGTCGGCGAGCAGCCCGAGGTTGGGCACGTCGGCCAGCCGGTCGAGCACGGCCACGGCGTCGGCGGCCGTCAGCAGCGGGTAGCGCGGCGCGCCGCTGACCGGCTCAAGCAGCACCGTGCCCGAGACGCCCTTGGCGCAGGCGGTCAGCAGCTCGGCGGCCAGCTCGTCCTGCTCGGCGGCGCCGGCGCCGCCGATCCGGTTGCCGTAGAGGGCGTTGAACGCGCGGCAGCCGAGCCGCTCGCCGATCGCGGCGACTACGGGGATGTTGTCGAGCAGCTCGCGCGAGCGGCCCGGCCACGACACGACGCCGCGGTCACCGCCCGGCATGTCGCCAGCGAAGAAGTTGAGCCCGGTGAGCCGCACGCCCGCGTTCTCGACCGCGGCGACGAACGCGTCCACCTCACGGTCGTCCGGCACCGCCACCGGCCACGGCCACCAGAACTCGACGGCGGTGAACCCGTCGGCCGCCGCCGCGGCGGGCCGCTCCAGCAGCGGCAGATCCGTGTAGAGGAGGGAACAGTTGACGCTCCACCTGGTCACGTGTGGGCCTCTTCCGATCGTTCGCGGCGCAGCTGGCCGAGCAGCCGCCCCTGGGCCTGGTCGAGATGGTGGGCCAGGCACTGCTGCGCCCGCTCGGGGTCGCCGTCGCCGATGGCCTTGAGGATGTCGTCGTGCTCGTGCGCCACGTTCATCGGGTCCGTGGTGCGGTGAGCCTGGAACTGGCCCATGGTCAGGTGCACCTCGCCGAGGATGACCTCGTGCATCCGCGCCAGGCGGCGGCTGCCGACAGCGGCCACCAGCGCGGAGTGGAAGGCGATGTCGGCCTCGACCTGAGTGGCGAACGCCCCGGCATGGGATCCCTGGTCGGAGCCGTGCTGGGCCGCGTCGCCGGCCGCCGCCCTCATCGCCGCCTGGGCGCGCACCGCCTCGGGCGGCACCGTGCCGGCGCGGGCCAGCGCCACGACCGCCGCCCGTTCGACGGTCTCGCGGCTGAAGTAGAGGTCGCGGATCTCCGCCTCGTCCAGCTTGGGGACGACGGCGGTCTTGTGCGTGGTACGGCGCAGCAGCCCGAGCGCGGTCAGCCGTTCGAGGCAGGCCTTTGCGGTGGGGCGTGCGACGCTGTACTCGTTGGCGATCCGGATCTCGGTGAGCTTCTCCCCCGGGGCGATGTCGCCGTTGACGATGCGCTTGCGGACCGACTCGTAGAGCGCTTCCGTCAGTGATGACGGTCCGAGAGGAAAGCTGGGCTTACCGTCCATGGAACTCCTCCCAGAAAAGGCAAAATCGTCAGACAAGTATACTCGGAACCTCAGTAGCCGGCGGCCTTGTCGACGACGTTGCGCAGCGGCTCGCCCCTGACGAAACGGCCCAGGTTGTCCAGCAGGATGTCCAGGCCGCGGCCCGCGGTCTCGCGGGTGGTGGCGCCGTTGTGCGGGGTGACGATGACGTTCGGCAGCGACCAGAACGGGCTGGCCGGCGGCAGCGGCTCCACGCCGTGGGCGTCCAGGCCCGCGCCGGCGATCTGACCCCGGCGCAGCGCGTCCAGCAGGGCGTCGTCGTCGGCGATGCCGCCGCGTGAGACGCAGACGAAGCAGGCCGTGGGCTTCATCGCGGCGAACTCCGCCCGGCCGAACCGTCCCGCGGTGACGGGGGTGAGCGGCGCGGTGACCACCACGTAGTCCGACTCGGCCAGCAAGCGCGGGAACTCGTCCTGGCCGAGCAGCTTGTCCACGCCGGGCGCGGGGGCGTCCTTCCTGCGCACGCCCAGCACCCGCATGTGGAACGCCTTCGCCTTGGCGGCCAGGTCGAGCCCCGCGTGGCCCAGCCCGTACAGGCCGATGGTCTTGCCGGCCAGCTCGCCGTGCGTGTAGCGCTCCCAGCGGCGCTCGGACTGGGCGCGCAGCCAGCGCGGCACGTCCCTGTCGAGCATGAGGAGCAGCAGCATCGCGTGCTCGGCCAGCGGGATCGCGCCGTTGCCGGTGGCGGAGGTGAGCGTGACGTCGCTCGCCAGCAGCCCCTCGGACAGGACGCCGTCCACGCCCGCCGCCGGGCTGTGCACCCAGCGCAGCCGGCCCGCCTTGGCCAGCAGCGGCTCGGGCACCTTCCCGACGACGGCGTCGGCCAGCTCGATGCCGTCGCCCGGGTCGGCGGCGAACTCGACGTGCGCGGCACCGGCCGCCCTGCGGATGCGGCGGCGGGCGAGCTCGTCGTGGTCGCCGGTGATGATGATTCTCATTTGAGCCCCGTGGTGGCGATGCCGCGGATGAGCTGTTTCTGGGCGATGGCGAAGAAGATGAGCACCGGCAGCAGCGACACCAGCGACATCGCGAACAACATGCCCACGCCGCCCTGCGTCTCGGAGTCGACCATGGAGTTCAGCGCCACCGGCACCGTGAACATCTTCGGCGAGGTGAGATAGATCAGCGGGACGAAGAAGTCGTTCCAGGTCCAGATGAAGGTGAAGATCGTGGTGGTGACCAGGGCGGGCCGCATCAGCGGGAGGACCACGTACCAGAAGGTGCGGAACGGGCCCGAGCCGTCGATCCAGGCCGCGCGGTCCAGGTCACGCGGGATCGTCCTGATGAACTGGACCATCAGGTAGATGAAGAACGCGTCGGTGGCCAGGAACTTCGGGATGAGCAGCGGATAGTAGGTGTTCACCAGGTCGAGCTGCGAGAAGAAGATGTACTGCGGGATCACCAGCACGTGCATCGGCAGCATCACCGACAGCAGCGTGATGGCCAGATAGACCCCGCGCATCCTGAACTCCAGCCGGGCCAGCGCGTACGCGGTCAGGGAGCAGGAGAACAGGTTGCCGATGATCGAGCCGACGGTGACCAGCAGCGAGTTGAGGAAGAAGACGGTGAACGGCCGGTTGAGCGCGTTCCAGCCCGCGACGAAGTTGTCGAAGGTGACCTCGCTGGGGATGAGCCCCGGCTCGGTCAGGATGAGGTGGTCGGGCTTGAGCGAGCTGACGATCATCCAGATCAGCGGATAGAGCATCAGCAGCACGAAGACGCCCAGGCCGAGGTGCTTGAGCAGGTCCCGGCGCCCGCGCCGGCGCAGGACCGCCGTGGTGCGGGCGCGCGAGGAGTCGAGCGAGGTCGTCGCGGTCGTCATCAGTCGTCTCCGTAGAAGACCCAGTACCTCGACAGGACGAAGTGCACGGCGGTCACCAGGCCGATGGCCGCCATCAGCACCCAGGCCAGCGCGGAGGCGTAGCCCATGTCGAAGTTCGTGAATCCCTGCTGGTAGATGTAGAGCGTGTAGAACAGCGTCGAGTTGGCGGGGCCTCCGGTGCCGCCGCTGACGACGTGGGCCTGGGTGAAGGTCTGGAACGCGCCGATCGTCTGCAGGATCAGGTTGAAGAAGATGATCGGGGTGAGCAGGGGGATCGTGACCGCGGTGAACTGGCGCACGATTCCGGCGCCGTCCACCTTGACGGCCTCGTACAGCTCCTCGGGGATCTGGCGCAGTCCGGCCAGGAAGATCACCATGGGTGAGCCGAAGGTCCAGACGTTCAGCACGATCAGGGTGGACAGCGACAGGCTGGGGTTCTGCAGCCAGCTCCCGAGTTCGAGGCCGAAGAGTGACAGCGCCCGGTCGACCAGGCCGTTGTCGCCGAAGATCTGCCGCCACAGGATGGCCACGGCGACGCTGGTGCCGAGCAGCGAGGGCAGGTAGAAGGCGCTGCGGTAGAAGGCCAGGCCGCGCAGTCCGCGGTCGAGGATCAGGGCGAGCAGCAGCGCGAAGCCGAGTTGCAGCGGGATGGAGACGACGACGTAGACCGCGGTCACGCGGACGGCGGCCCAGAAGTAGTCGTCCTGGAACATGCGCTGGAAGTTCTCCAGGCCGTTGAACTTCGGCGAGCTGAGGATGTTGTAGTCGGTGAAGGCCAGGTAGAGGGAGGCGATCAGAGGTACGGCCGTGACCAGGACGAGGCCCAGCCACCAGGGGATCAGGAAGACGTGTGCGGCGCCGCCCTGACGATGGAGCTTCGACATGGGGGTTCCTACTTGGCGCGGGCGATGCCGGCCGAGATCTCGTCGAGCAGTCGTTTGGCGCCGTCGGCGGTGCTCAGGCGGCCGAGTGAGATCTCCTCGGCGACCCTGGCCATGGCGGTGCGCCAGGTGCTGGTGCCGGGGGGCGCCTCGAAGCGGGGGCGGCGCTCGGCCTTGCGGCTGACCTGTACGGCGTCGAGCGACTCCTTGTCGTCGCCCTGCGCAGCGGCCAGCGTCTGCTCGAAGACCTTGGAGTTGACCGGCGCGCCCATGGTGAGGCCGACGGTCTTGATCATCGCTGGGTCGTTGGTGTTGTAACTGATGAGCTTGCCCGCGGCCTCCAGCTTGCCGTCGTCGATGCCCTGGTAGATGGCCATCCGGGGGTAGTACAGGAACGGGTGCCCGGCCTGCGCGTCCTTGGCCACGGGAACGCTGCGCAGCTTGAAGGAGTAGTCGGGGAACATCTTGGCGTCGTCGATGATGTGGTTGGAGTTGCCGACCTTGGCCAGCACCTTCTTGCCGACCAGAGCCCAGTCGGGGCCCATGCCCTCCTGCTCGCTCAGCGTCAGCACCGCGCCGGCCTTCTGCATCTTGTCCCACCAGTCGAACCAGGCCCGGACGCTGTCGGCGGTGAAGCCGGGCCTGCCGTCCTCGCTCCAGAGCAGTTCGCCGCGCTGGCGCAGCCAGGCCTCGAACACCATGTCGGCGTCGGCCTCGTACGGCATGCCCTTGCGCTGCTTCGGGTTGTCCTTGGAGTAGTCGATGAGGAACTCCGACCAGGCGTCCCAGTCGGCGTCGGCCGGCGGCAGCTTGACGCCGTCCTCCTCGGCGAACGTCTCGTTGTAGCGGAAGACGGGGACGAAGATGCCGAACGGCATGGTGTTGAGCTGCCCGCCCAGCTTGAACGACTCCAGTTCCTCCTTGGAGTAGTCGGCCAGGTCGACGCTGGGCACCTCGTCGAGGCGCCGGTAGATGTTGCTCTTGTGGTACGTCATGACCTGCGCCGAGGCGACCCAGAAGATGTCGGCCACGTCGCGGGCGGCCATCTGGGTGGTCATGCGCTCCTGGAAGGCGGTGTAGTCGGCGAACTCCGGTTCGACCTGGATGCCCGGGTTCTTGGCCATGAACTCCTTGAGTGCCTTCGTGTAGTTCTGCTGCCGGACGTTGTTGCCCCACCACGCGTACCGCAGCGTGGTGCCGTCACCGCCGCCCGAGCCGCCGGCGCCGCACGCCGTCAGGCCGGCCCCCAGTGCCCCGGCCGCAGCCAGCTTCAGAAACCCCCGCCGATCCAGTCCGCTCATCACGTTGTTCTCCCGTCGTTCTCACAGGGGACCGGCTACCCCGGTGATGGTCCAGTGTTCATTTGTCTTACGAGACCGTCAATAGGTCATGAATACTTGTTTGACAATTTCACGACTTCGAAGAGGCCGATCTCCGGCAGCCGCACCCGGCCGCCGTCCACCTCCAGGGGGCGGTCCGCGCGCAGCGCGTGCGCCTCCCACTCGCCCGGCCAGGGCAGGTCGAGCCACGATTCCGCGATCGGCAGCGGGCGGCGGAAGCGCTGGTCGGCGTCGCCCGAGCGGTTCAGCAGATGGATCACCCGGAGGTCCCCGGCGCGGGCGGGCACGATCTCCGCCTGCTCGGGCAGCCCCGTCCCGACGGCGAGGCCGGCGGGCAGGCGGTCGGCGAACAGGTCGCGATGGGCGCTCAGCCCGGTCTCCCGGTAACCGCGCCCGACCGTCCACGGCATCAGCACGCCCCTCCCCCGGCCGTAGGGGGCGCTCAGCCAGCCGGGATGGCCGGTCTCCAGATGACCGTGACACTTCTCCGGCGGGCCGTACCTGGCCCTGGAGAGCGCGGGCAGGCCCGTCTCCGCTCCCGGCGCGGGCTCGACCACGTGGAAGGCGCCGATCACCGGCACCATCCCGCGGTCACCGCGCAGGTGCAGCGAGCGGACGGACTCCTCCGTCGTGTACGCGGCCAGCCGGCGGGCGACGGGCAGGCAGGCGAGCCCGGGGTCGCTCGACCCGGTCGCCAGCACGGTGCCGCCCGCCTCGGCGTAGGCGTCCAGCACGCCGGGACGGCTCAGCGCGCCGGCGTCGGGCAGCACGACCAGCTCGTACCTGGACAGGTCGCTCGCCGCCAGCTTCTCCTCGGGCAGCACGTCGAAGGGCACGTGCCGCTCCAGCAGCGCCAGGTAGAGCCCCTGGAACTCGGCCCGCTCCCCTTCGGGGCGGACCAGCAGCGTGCGCGCCTCGGAGACCAGGTCCCGGTAGACCTCTGCGTGGTCGCGGTGGAACCGGGTCAGCTCGCCGGCGATCTCCAGGCACTCGTACGGGCTGTCGTCCGGCGTCCCCATGATGTACGTGGACGGGATCGCCCCCCGCGAGATCGCCTGCAGCAGATACTGGGCGAAATGGTGAGGCTCCTCCCCCGCCATCCGGTACGGCATGTCCACGAACCCCACCGAGTTGACCAGCACCGGCACCTCGGGCCGATACGCCTTGGCGGCGCTGACGTGCTCGCTGGTCCTGTGGTGCCAGAGGGGCCGGCCGACGGCGTTGTTCGCCTCGTGGAAGACGATGTCGGCGTGCTCGCCCAGGATGAGCGCCGCCTCGGGCCTGCGCCGGGCGATCTCGGCCCGGATCCTGGCGTGCAGGTCGTCCAGCGTCGCACGCGTGAACGCGCGCCACCGGGAGTCCGCCCGTTCCGGCAGCTCACCGTCGTAGCGGCGGGCGCAGGCCAGGCAGTGGCAGACGCCCCAGTATCTGCGGCTGTAGTCCACTTCGTTGAACGACATCCAGTTGAGGAAGAAGCCGTCGATCTCGTAGCGGTCGAGCACCTCCCCGATCACCTCGAACAGCTTGACCTGGTAGTAGTCGCCGCTCGGGCACACGCTGGTGAGGCCGTTGTAGACCTGCCGCTCGCCGGCGGGCGAGACGAAGCACCACTCGGGATGCCGCTCGGCCCGCCGGTGGTCGATCTTGGAGAAGTCCATCCTGGCCAGCACGCGCACGCCCCTGCGCCGGGCCGCCGCCACCGCGTCGCCGATCAGGTCGCCGGACGGGCGCTCGGCCAGGTGCGGGTTGCGCGTCTGGAAGTCCAGGCCGGTCGGATAGTTCGACAGGATGCCGCCGACGCTGATCAGCCAGGCGTTCGCGCCGAACTCCTCCAGCCGGTCCAGCACCCGCTCGACGTCCAGCCCGGCGTCCACCTCGCGGAGGTTGGTCTGGAACATCCGGAACGGCTCGCGCCACCAGACCCGGCTCACCTCGGCTCCCAGGTCAGGTGCACGACCTCGATGAGCCCGGCACCGGTCAGCTCCACCTCGGCCCGGCCGTCGCGGACGGCGACGGGGACCTCGCTCCCGTCCACCAGCAGCCGGGCCGTGGCCCCCGCCGCGTCCGGCGGCAGCGCGACGGAGACCGTCTGCGGCGGCAGCGGGATGGTCTCCCTGATGGCGCCGCGCATCGCCATGGGGTTGGTCAGGTTGACCACGGTGACCGCGAGGCCGTGCTCGTCGCGGCGCACGGCCAGGTCGACCAGCCCAGGCCCGCGTACGGTGGCCTCGGGCTCGCCGCCGAGCGCCCAGCGCACCGCGTTGGCGATCAGCCGGCCGTGATCGGCCTGGAGCGTCTCCCAGAAGATCGCCCCGAGGTCGAACGGGATGTAGACCACCCGGCCCGGCCCCTCCCTGGTGATCACGGCCGGGGCGTCGGGGTCCTTCCTGGCGTACAGCTCCTCCATCGGCAGATCGGGAAAGTCCGGCACGAACCGGAACGGCACCTGCGTGCCCGGCCTGGCCTCGACGCCGAGCAGCCGGGTGCCGCCGATGATCCGCCGGGCCGGGCCGAAGCCGCCGCTGACCGGGTGCTCGCCGGTCAGGGCGATGTAGTTGTTCTTGATCGGGCCTCTGAGCGGGCTGACCAGGTCCGCGCCGAAGACGTCGGCCAGGCCGAAGTTGGCCCGGGGCTCGCCGTGCTCGTCGTACAGGGAGGACTGGTGCGCGGCGACCAGGCCGCCGCCGGCGGCCACGTAGTCGCGGACGGCCGCGCACTGCTCGTCACTGAGCTGCTCGGCGTTGGCCAGCACCAGCACCTTGTACGGCCGCAGCCGCTCGGCCGACAGCACCTGGTCGGCCAGCAGGTCGAACGGGATCCGCGCCTCGACCAAGGCCTGGTAGAAGCCGTCCTCGTCGGGGAAGGAGTGCGCCGCCCCGCTCCTGATCCGGCCCGCCCTGCTCGGGTCGACCAGCGCCACCTCGGCCGTGACCGGCATCGGCGCCAGCACCGGCTCCAGCTTCGCGTGCAGCCCGAACGCGTCCACCACGGCCGGCACCCAGCGCGGGTCGGAGACGGTGGCGTTGAACTTGGTGAACCAGGGGAACGCGCCTTGCGCGAACCCGTCCACGATCCACGTCCGGACCTCCTCCGGCGGGGCCACCGAGTCCTTCCACCGGTGCTGGTGGTACTCGGGCCCGACCGAGGTGATGAGCCCGACCGGCCGGTCGGGGAACAGGCCTCTGCTGCGCTTGGCCACCCGGCCGGCCGCCCACGGCGCCTCGATGCCCGAGCGTCCCTGCTTGTCCACCACGAACAGCGGGTAGACCCGCTTGACCAGCTCGGGCTCCAGGTCGCGGGCGGCGAAGGCGCCCAGGTTGGGGATGAAGCGGGCGTGCGGCCGCAGGTCCTTGACCGCCGCGTCCCAGATCGAGACCAGCTCGCTGAGCCGGCGCCGTCGCCAGGCCACGTACGCGGTCCAGGCCGGGTCGGTCGTGTCGTGCTCGCGCTTCGGCAGCTCGAACCCCGTGTCGTCGCGGAACGAGCGCCGCGCGGCCTCGCTGTAGGAGATGCCGTAGTAGCCCTCCCACCGGTTGGCGAAGATCGCGTCCACGTCGTACTCGCGCACGATCTCCCTGGCCACCTCGGTGACGAACTCGCGGTGGTAGCCGGTGAAGGCGCAGGTCAGCCAGATGCCGGGATGTGACCAGTGCTCGATCGGCGCCCCCTCCTGGTCGCACGCCAGCCACTCGGGATGGGCCGTGGCCGCGTCGGCGTGCACGGCGTGGGGGTCCACCCTGGCCATGACGTGCATGCCGAGCCCTCTGGCCGCCTCCACGAGCGCGCCGAACGGGTCGGTGTCGCCCATGAAGGTGCTGCGGTGGTGGTACGGGATGCGGGTCGGGTAGTAGGCGATGTAGCCGCCCGCGCTGACGCAGACCGCGTTCGACCTGCTGTCCCGCATGACCGAGGTCCAGAAGTCGACGTCGAGGTGCGCCGGGTCGTCCTCGGCCAGCGTCAGTTGCGTCCAGCGGGTCGCCGTCAGGGGCCAGTCGGGTGTTCGCATGCGGCAGCGCACCTCTCGTCAAGCTCACTTGTTAGACGCGGAATATTGTCATACAAGAATGCAAGACGTACAAGGGGGAGACGTGTCGCGGGGGCAACATGTACCGGCCGCTGTCCGGACGACCAGGTGTCGACGGACCCGCCATCGCCGGCGAACTCGTTGACCTCGCTCAGCTCAGCCCCGAGGGCATGTGCTTGCTGTACGCAGAGCCCGACGACGATCCCGCCCACATGTTCCCCGACGACCCGTGCGCAAGAGCTTGCCCAGCGAGAAGCAGGCACGGGAGTTCGCCGCCCGGCTCGAACGCGAGCTGGTCGACGCCGCAGGGAACCGGCTGGACTTCAACGCCCCGGACTTTCTCACCCGGGCCGAGACCTTCCGCACGCGCGGCGGCTGCCTGCTTGCAGATGGCCCGTGGGTCCTGGGGCGCCCGAGTTGCAGGCCGTGAGCAAGTCGGCGCGCTTCAACGCGGTTGGCTGGTGGGGTGTGCCGGCTGGGTGGCTGCCAGGCTGGTCAGGAGCTTGAGCCGCTCTTCGGAGGTGCTGCCCGGCTCCGCGGTGTAGATGGTGAGGTCGTACACTGTCCGGCTGGAGATGGGCAGGTCAAGGGACTGGTAGGTCAGCTCCAGGTCGCCGACCTGCGGGTGCCACAGCCGCTTGCCGCCGGCGTGGCGGATGCGCACGTCGTGGGCGGCCCACCGGCCGCGAAACGCGGTGCTGAGCGTGGACAGCTCGCCGACGAGGTCGCGTAGCGCCCGGTCGTGGGGCTCGCGTCCGGCCTCGGCGCGCAGCAGCGCGGCGCTGACGGCGGTGGCCGCGTCCCAGTTGACGAAGAACCGCTGGGAACCCGGGTCGAGGAAGATGTAGCGGGCGAGGTTGGCGCGGCCGTGACGTGTGGTGGCAGGGCTGTCGAAGACCGGCGCGAGCAGGGCGCGAGCCAGCGCATTGTGGGCGACGATGTCCTGGCGGCCGTTGCGTACGAACGCCGCCGATATCGTCATGGAGTCCAGCAGCCACTGGACGCGCGGCGGGACCTGGACGTCCTTGCGGCGCGAAGGCGCGCGGCGGGCGGGCCGGGCGGCCTGAGCCAGGTCGAACAAGTAGGTGCGTTCGTCCTGGTCCAGGCGAAGGGCCTGGGCGACCGCGTCGAGTACCTCTTCCGATACGCCGCTGATGTGGCCCTTCTCCAGCCGGGTGTACCACTCGGTGCTCACCCCGGCCAGCACCGCGACCTCCTCGCGGCGCAGCCCGGGGACCCGGCGCCGGCCGCCGGTGGGCAGCCCGACCTGCTCCGGAGTGAGCTTCGCGCGCCGGATGGTGAGGAAGTCCCGGATCTGGTCGCGGTTGTCGGACCGGTCGTCCATGCTCCCACGGTAACCGCAGGGTTCGCGCAGGCGCCGACGATAAGGGGGTTGAGCTTATCCCCCCATAAATGCGCTCTGTCTCGCTCCCGGCCAGGCGGGTTTCCTGGGTTCAGCGAATCGAACGCGACCTGCGACACGGAGATGGACCCTGTCCGACCAGCTTTTGTAGTGGTGATCGGGCCGCCCATCACCGTCGACGCCCTCCTGTGACGCACCACCAGGACCTCCAGCACCCGGGAGTGACCATGACGGGCAAGACCGTACTGATCACCGGCGCGACCAGCGGCATCGGCGCCCACACCGCACGGCTGCTCCTCGACCGCGGCCACCGCGTGCCGTCACCGGCCGCGACGAGACCGAACTCAAGTCCTTCCTCGACGAGACCGGCCAACGCCGCCCTGCCTCACCTCGAGACCACGGGCGGACGGCTGGTGCTCATCGGCAGCGTCACCGGCCTGAAGAACAGCCCCGCCAACCTCTACTCCGCCACCAAGTGAGCCGTCACCGGCATTGCCGAGAACCTGCGGATGTAGGCCACCAGCCGCGGCGTCGGCGTCACGCTCGTCAACCCCGGCATGACCGACACCGCCTTCTGGCCGGCCGGCGTCCCACCCTTCGCCCTGTCCCCCGAGCCCGTCGCCAAGGCCATCTGCTTCGCCCTCGGCCAAGTCTGCGGATAGTCCGGCTCCATTTCCACCGCATGAATCTCACCCGCAAAGGAGAAGTCCATGAAACGCATCACCTCACGCGCGGCCCTGGCCACTCTGGCGTCCGTCGCGGTGACGGCCTCACTTGCCGTCGCCTTCCCGACGGCGGCGTACGCGATCAATGAGGTCCCGTGCGGCGACCGGACCGACCTCGTACGCGTCACCATCCACACAAGCATCAGCTCGTCGCGCGACTACTGTTACGCCAACGCCGGAGAGGACAGGTACGACCTGAACGTCTGGTGGGTCACCCGGATCTCCACCGGTAACAACCGCGTCCAGTGGTACGGGGACGGAAGATGGCAGCCGGCTCAGCCGATCCCGAAGTGGACCGTGTTCACCTGGCCGAACCATCCCGGTGGGGTCCGCATCCAGGGGATCAGGATCCTCTGAACTGCCGGCGATATCGGGGCGGCGGTCCTGCCCGATCGCCGCTCCGGCCGGCAAGGCCCCGGAGCGCAGCCCCGGGAAAGCCACATTGAGCCGTCGGCCGCGGCAGTCGCGGCTACGACGCGGGCAAGAAGGTCAACGGCCGCAAGCGGTTCATCATCACCGACACCACCGGCCCGAGCTCGACAGCGACCCGAAGCTCAGCCGTCGCGAATCGCGGCTCCACGTTCGCCGCCGAGTACGCGAAACTCGTCCGCGCGGAGGAGGGCCGGTCACTCACCGCCCAGCAGGCCCGGCCGCATCTGAACAGGGAGATCAAGACCGCGCTCGACGACCTGGAGTGCGGCAGGGGCTTCTACCCGGAGTTCGAGCCACGGAAGCAGAGATCATCCAGCTGGTGGCGCAGAAGTTCGGCAGAAGCGACCTCTGGGGTCCGGGCCCGCTTCGCGGGTGGCCGCAGAAAACAACGTCCCTGGGCCGGGTCAAACCTTGGCTGCGGTGGGCTGGTGGTCTCCGACTCCGGGTACGAGAGCCGGCAGGCCCCCGATCGCATGTGGACACGATCTCTCAGGGGCTGGCGCGATGGACGTGCGGGAGCTCACCAACCTGCCGACACCGGACTTCACCTACGATCCCAGCGTGCCCGGGGCGTGCGTCACCGGGGTGCGGCCGTATCGTGAGGGAACCTTCCGGCTGAACTCCGAGCAGACGTCCGGCCGGTTCGTCGTGCACAACTACGGCCACGGCGGCGCCGGCATCTCGTTGAGCTGGGGTTGCGCGGCCAAAGTGAAGGCCATGGTCAGCCAGTTCCTTGCCGGCTCGCCTCAGACGGAGGTCGCGGTGCTCGGCGCGGGCGTCATGGGCCTGACCGCCGCCACGATGCTGCTCGACCTGGGGCTCAAGGTCACGATCTACGCGGATCGCAAGCCGGTGCACACCACGTCGTTCAAGGCAGGCGGCCAGTGGGCCGTCTCCGTCGTCGAGACCGCCATGAACCAGCAGGACCTGAAGGCGATCATCAAGACGTCCTACACGACCTTCAAGGACAGCATCGGCAAGGGGTTCGGCGTCTCCGAGCGGCCCAACTACTGTCCCAAGCCGGTTGAGGGCCTGGACATGGTGCTGGAACTCCTGCCCGGCCTGCTGCCGGCCCGGCAGAGACTGAGCCGCCTGCCGTTCCAGAACCACACCCAGCCGGGTTTCCTGTATCAGACGCTGCTGGTCGAGCCGCCCATCTTCCTCCCGCGGCTGGAGCGCGACCTGCGGGCGCGCGACGTCACGTTCGTGGACAAGAATTTCACCAGCAAGGCCGACGTCTTCGCGACGGCGCCGCAGAAGATCATCATCAACTGCACCGGGATGGGCGCGAAGAAGCTGTGGAACGACACGAAGATGGTCGGGGTCAGAGGCTACCTCGCGATGTTGCCGGCGCAGCCGGACCTGGAATACCTCTACAGCCGTAACGGCTACATGTTCCCGCGCTCCGACCACGTCGTCATGGGCACCACGCCCGACTGGGACAAGGAGGACGAGGACCTCAACCCGGCCGAGTGCAAGAAGCTGGTGAACATCATCGCCGCCGCATTCGGTCGAGCGGCGCCCGTGCCGATGCCCATGAACCACATCGACCATCCCTGCAACAGGCGGCTGGTCGACCCCAGGCTCTCTGTCTCCGACTGACCGATCCCCGCCCCGGCGGGCCTGCACTGGAGCGCCATCGTGGCTTTCACCGTCGCCGACTACGTGCTCAAGAGGCTGACCCAGCAGCGCGTCGACACGCTGTTCGGCGTGCCCGCCGCCTACGGCGCGGGCCTGTTCGACGCGGCCGGCCGCAACGGCGTCACGTCGATCGTCACCGCGAGCGACCTCGAGGCCGGGTACGCGGCCGACGGCTACGCCCGGGCCAAGGGGCTGGGCGTGGTCGCGGTCGCCAACGGCGTCGGCACGCTCAGCATGGTCAACGCCATCGCCGGCGCCTTCGTCGAGCGCAGCCCGGTCGTCGTCGTCAACGGCGGCCCCAACGCGGCCAACCTCGCCAACCTCAAGGACTTCGACGTCCTGTTCTCGCACTCGACCGGGCAGCCCGACCACGACCTGAGCACGTACCGGCTGGTCACCGCGAGCGCGGCGCGCGCCGGGACGGCCGCCGCGGTGCCGGGCGTGGTCGACGCCGCGATCGCCACCGCCGTCAAGCGCAAGCGGCCGGTCTACATCGAGATCAACAGGGACATCTGGACGGCGTCCTGCCCGGCCCCGTCCGGATCCCTGCCGGTCACCGAGCCGCCGGCGGGCACCGAGGAGCAACTCGCCGGCACGATCGCCGGTATGGTGCGCGCCGCGACGAAGCCGCTGGTCCTGGTCGGCATCGAGGTCCAGCGGTACGGGCTCGCCGACAAGGTCGCCGACCTGATCGCCAAGCTCGGTGTGCGCTGGTCGGTGCAGTTGCCGGCCAAGGGGGTGCTGCCCGAGCAGGGCGCCGGCTGGGTCGGCGTCTACGCCCCGCCGCACTCGCAGCCCGCCGTGAACGCCGTCGCGCAGGCCGACCTGCTCGTGATGCTCGGCTGCGTGTTCCCGAGCAGCTACGCCACGCTCCTCCGTACCGGCACGAACCGCGTCATCACCGCCTACGACGGCAAGGTGAAGATCAAGAACGGCGCCAAGCAGAACGCCCAGCTCGGCGCCCTGATCACCGCACTCGCCGCCGAGGCCGCGACGGAGGCGCCGCGACCGGTGCCGCCCGGCGTCGACCCGGTCACGTCCACGGCCGCGAGCCCGCTGACCTATCGCCGCGTGTTCGAGCGCATCGGCGCCGCGCTGGACCCGTCCTGGCTGGTGATCCCCGACACCTTCCTCGGCATCCACTCGGCCGCCCACCTGCCCATCAAGGGCCGGGACGGCTTCCTGTCCGGGGCCGTGTGGGCCTCGATCGGGCACTCGGTGGCCGCGGCGGTCGGGGCGTCGTTCGGCTCGGCCCGCCGCCCGCTGGTCATCTGCGGCGACGGCGGCTTCCACATGACCGCCCAGGCGCTGTCCACCATGGTCCGTTACGAACGCAACCCGGTCGTGGTCGTGATCGACAACGGCATCTACGCCTTCGAGCAGTTCCTGCTCGACGCCGACTACTTCAGCGACCCCGCCACCCGGCCGAAGCCGTACGTCGTCCTCAACCGCTGGGACTTCGTCGAGTTCGCCAACGGCCTCGGCGTCCAGACCGCCCAGTCCGTCACCACGGCGGCGGCTCTCGACCAGGCGCTCGCCACGGCGAAGGCGTCCAACGCGCCCGCCCTGATCGTCGCGAAGATCGACTCACGCGACCTGCCCGCGGAACTCGACTGACCCGCACATCCCGTCAGCTCAACACGACGGGAAGAGCCGCCGGGCCCGAGGTCGAACGTGACCGGTCGGCCGGACAGCCCGGCCGAGCCGCCCTCGACCTCGACATCGGAGATCGCGTACCCGGCCAGTCGTCGTACTTCGAGGATCTCCATGTCCCGGCGGAGCCCCGCCGACGGCACCGGCGCCTCCTCGCTCGTCCCTGTCCGTCCATAACGAAAGCGTTGCACTCATGTTGCGCTAGCTGCACTCAGTTTTGCGCTGATCGCAACAGGTCGCGTACGTTTGCGGATCGATGTAAACGTAAGCGAAGGTGGTCACTTCATGAGCTTCGGCGAGTACGTGGTCTCAGGCTGGGACACTCTCTCGCCGGCCGCCGCCGAACACGCGCTGGTCGTCGCGATCGCCCTGGCCATCGCCACGGCGATCGGCGTCGGGCTCCTCTCCTGCACTTCGCCGAGAGCACGCGGCAGCTCGACGGAAGTTCTTCCCGATCTACAGCGCCGCGGTGACCGTGCGGCAGGAGACGTTCGAGAAGTACCCGGCGCTGGAGAAGGTGCTCCAGCCGGTCATCGACAAGCTCGACGACGCCACCATGCAGCAGCTCAACGCGCAGGTGGACGTCGAGGGCAAGGAGCCGGACAAGGTCAGCGAGGAGTGGCTGAGCAAGGAGGGCTTCCTGGGCTCGCCCGCCTGACCGTCTGCCTGCCCGCACCCTGAGGACGAGAATGGAACAGCCCCGCACAGCACCAGCACCCCCGCCATCACGGCGCCTGCACGCCTGGGAACGCCGGACCGATCCCGTGCTGCTCGGCGTCGGCCTGCTGTTCCTGGCCGGCTGGGCACTTCCCATCGTGCTGCCCCAGCTGCCGGAGAACGCCGACCGATGGCTGGAACGCGCCCAGCAGACGGCCTGGGCGCTGTTCGCCGCCGACTACGCCATCAGGGTGTGGCTGTCCGACCGGCGCGGGCACTTCATCGCCACCCACATCCCCGCGTTGCTGGTCGTCCTGCTGCCGCTGCTACGGCCGCTGGCCGTGCTGCGCTCGCTGCTGCTGCTCACCGCGCTGATGCGCCGGGTCACGCTGCCGCTACGCATGCGGGTGACCGTGTACGTCAGCGGCTGGGCCTGCTTCCTGGCCCTGGTCGGCGCCATCGCGGTGCTGGACGCCGAACGCCGCTCCGCCGAGCCGACGATCGTCACCCTGTCCGACGCCCTGTGGTGGTCACTGACGACGATGACGACGGTGGGCTACGGAGATCTGTATCCGACGACGCTGGAGGGCCGGCTGATCGCGGCGACGTTGATGCTTTCCGGCATCGCGCTGCTCGGCGTCGTCACCGCCTCGATCGCCGCCTGGTTCGTCGAACGCTTCCAGCAGACCTCGGCCGCTGAGACGCGCAACGAGGCCGACCTCCGGCTCGTCCTGGCCGAGCTGCGGGAAGTGCGCGACCGGCTGGACGAGATCACCCGACGGCAGGACGACGTGAGCGGCGCCACGGCCCCGGACCGGTGAGCCGGGGCGAGGCAGCCGATGGTCTGCGCCGCGACCTCCCACAGTCTGTTGCACTATGCAAGGATGAGAGGCGGCGGCCTACCACGGGAGGGCAGATGGGGTTCGAGGGCGCTGTATGAGATCACAGTGGACGCTGCGCTGGCTGCCGTTCATGGTGATGGCGCCGGTGGCGCTCATCGACCTCATGGCCGGGCCGGCACTTGGCTTTCTTCCCCTGCTCACCCTGGGGCCGAGCTTCGGGTCGGTCTACGGTAGCGTGCGGCGCACCGCCCTGATCGGTGCGGTCGCCCTCGCCATCTGCATACCCCTGGCCTATTACAACGGCTCCCTGCTGAAGTGGCAGAACAACCTCACCATCGCCACCATCGTCAGCGCCACCGGAGCGAGCATGCTCGTCAGCCACCTGAGGCTCAAGCGGGAACGCGAACTCGCCAGCGTCCGCCTCGTCGCCGAGACCGCGCAACGCGTCCTGCTCCGGCCGGTCCCCCGCAAAGCCGCCGACCTGCAGGTGGCCCTGTCCTACACCTCCGCGGCGGCCGAGGCGAGGATCGGCGGCGACCTGTACGAGGTCGTCATCACGCCCCACGGGGTGCGGCTGCTCGTCGGGGACGTCCAGGGCAAGGGGCTCGACGCGGTCGAGACCGCCGCCTGGGTGCTCGGCGCCTTCCGTGAGGCCGCCTACGACGAACCCGCGCTCGACGACGTGAGCGAGCGACTGGAGTCGAGCCTGTCCCGGCACCTGAGCGGCGAGAAGTTCGTGACCGCGATCATCGCCGAAGTGAGACCCGGCGAGATCGTCTTGCTCAACCACGGCCATCCCGCTCCGCTCCTCCTCACCGCCGAAGGGAAGGCCTGCACCGTCGAGCCCCCGGCGGAAGCTCTCCCGTTGGGGCTCGGCCCGCTCGGCACCGACCGGCCCAAGGCGCACCGTGTGCCTTTCCTGGAGGGTGACCGAATCCTCCTGTTCACCGACGGCGTGGTGGAGGCACGGGATGACAGCGGAACCTTCTACCCCCTGAACGATCGCCTTCACCTGTTGCGGTCGGGCGACCCGCAAGAGGCGCTCGACGCGCTCCGTGCCGACCTGGTGGCCCACACCGGCGGGCCGCTTCCCGATGACGCGGCGATGTTGTTGCTGCGCAGGCACGCCCGTTGACGTATGACCGAACCCGGCGCCGCTTCGCGCTGGTAGTGGGCGCAGATCACGGTCAGCGTCCCTTCGCCGCTCGTGCTGATCGCTATGTGCGACTGCTCTCGGGTTGTTGGTGCGGCGTGTGGAGCGCCGCAGGGAAACCCCTTCGCAGGTGCGGCCGGATGTGACCGGAGGCTCGGCGGCGGCCCCCCGGGGAGTGCCGGAAGGCCTCAATGCCTCGGGCTCATGCCGGCGAAGAGGGCATCGAGGACGCGGTCGACGTAGTCATGGGTCATGGGCTCCTGAGTGATCAGAAATCTGTAGTACAGAGGTCCGGACACTACTGCCATCACCAGGTCGAGATCGAAACCGGGCGCGACCTGCCCCGCGTCCTGGGCCGCCTTGAGCCGGGCGATGGTCTTGTCCGTCTGCGGGCGGATGAAGCGTTCGTTGAGGTCCGCGGCCACCGCGGGGTCGTGCTGTGCCTCACCGATCAACGCCCGGTAGAGCGGGCCGTACGGTGGAGTGGCCAGCAGGTCCACAGCCGCATAGATCTGCTGGCGCAGGTCGGCCAGGACATCACCGGTGTCGGGATAGTCGAGGACGGGCTCGTCCAGCGACAGCAGCGAGTCAAGGAACAGCAGTCCCTTCGAGGGCCATCGGCGGTAGATCGTGTGCTTACCGACACCGGCGCGCGCCGCAACCGCTTCGATGCTCAGCTTGGCGTAGCCGATCTCCTGAGCCAGGGCGAGCGTGGCTTGCATGATCACTGTGGTACGGGCGGCGGCGCGCTCCGGGCGGTTACTGGTCATGCCAGCACTTTAACGGTACGGCACGTGCCGTGTTGACAAGTAGGGCGAGGCACCTCCAGACTGACCACGTCCTGAGCGGCACGGCACGTGCCGTTTTAACGAGGTTCCACCATCGAGATTCCAAGGAGGAATCAGCCATGAGCAACCCAGAAAGCAGCACATACGAGGGGTTCACGGCCGAGGAAGGGGCTGCGATGAAGGAGCACGGCCAGGATCAGAAGAAGGCGGCGCGTCGCAGCTCACACGCGGACAAGGCGGCGCGTCGCAGCTCACACGCGGACAAGGCGGCGCAGGGCCTGCGTCACGCCACGCTCGGGTTCAGCGGCCGGCTGACCCGCGCTCGTCCAGACGGCAGGAGCCGCCAGAGAGGGGCCGCCCCGTACCCGTAGGTCCACCAAGCTCTTCCCCCGGCCAACCCGACCAGAAAGGAAACGACAGGACATGAACCAGCATGGCAGCGAGAACCTGCTCAGCGACACGGACATGGAGCAGCGACGCGGACCGAGGCTCACGCTGAACGGCGCACTCTGGGCACTCCAACTGCTGTTCGGCTTCTTCTTCGCCGGCAGCGGTTTCGGCAAGGTGCTGATGTACGACGCGGCTCTGTATGCGGCAGCGCCCCAGGCCGTGGCCTGGTACGCGGCGGTGCCGCAGCCCCTGATCGTCTTCATCGGGGTCTGCGAGGTGCTGGGCGGCGTCGGCCTGATCCTACCGGCGATGACGAGAGTCCAACCGGTGCTGACGCCGCTCGCCGCCGTTGGCCTGACACTGACGATGATCCTCGCTGCCGGTTTTCACATCATGCGCGGCGAATACGAACTGGTGCCTGCGAATCTCTTGTTGGGAGGCGCCGCGGCGTACATCGCGGTCGGACGATGGAGGCTCAGGCCCATCGCACCCGCGATCATCACCACCTCACGCGTACTCAGGTCGTTGGCGGTCCTCGTGGTGTTGGCCCTGGTGGCTTTCGCTCCGACGTGGTACACGATGACCAACGCCCGGTTCTGATCACTTCCAGGGCAGCCTGGCCGGCCGCTGCCCACGACCGGGTGACGCTTCCCCATATCCACATGCTGGTCGCGAGACCCTGATGCGTCTCACCCCCGAAAGCCGGCGTCTGGTGAACGATGTCACCGAGCGCCGGCCGGAGCAGTGACGGGGCCCGTCACGACTGACCACGCATTTCCGCTGCCCTGGGCTCCGTCATGCCGCGACGATGTACCGTCCGCCTCACAGGTCCGGGATGTCGGCGTGTCGCGTGACCTCGGTCTCGTCGGCGGCCCGCGCGAACGCCGACAGCGCCGCGACGACGGCGGCTCGCTGCTCCTGTCCTAACTGGGCGAGAATGCGGGTCAAATCGGACTTGCGCTTCTGCGTCACGCCATCGACCAGAGCCCGCCCCTCACCGGTCAACGCGATCCGCACCGTCCGTCTGTCGCTGGGCAGGCGACTGCGCCGTACCAGCCGCTTGGCCACCAGGCGATCGCACATGCGGGTGGCCGTCGACCTGTTCACATCCAGCGCCTCCGCCAAGTCGATCAGCCGTTGCGGGCCCCGCGCCGCCACGAGGACGAGCGCACGGTACTGCGGCAGCGTGACATCGCCGCCCGCCGCCGCAATGGAGCGAGCCGCGACCCCCACCAACGCCCTGCTGGCGGTCATGACCGCCTCCACCACCGGGTCGTCCTCGGCAAGCGCTCCAACCAGCCTGTCGTTCACGCTGCGCTCCTCCTCACCGCACACATGGTCATCCAGAGAACTTAGACGTGCGAAGCACCGTCCAGGATTCGCCATGGCGTCCGATGCCATGACCTGCACGATCAGGCGGAGGACCCGATCGGCGTCTCACCGAGGCCGAGGAGGACCTCGCAGCGGCCTGGGCGATCGCGGCGGCCGGCGAGATCGTTGGTGAGGTCGAACAGCCGCCGCCCGATCATCTTGCCCATGGCCTGCGGCTCCCCTCTCGATGGCTGCGTTCACCCGGGGCGTCGGGGCCGCCGCCGCGGTTTCGCCCGCTACAGCCAGCCCGCGTCGCGGCAGATGCGGATCGCGTCGATGCGGTTGCGCCCGCCGACCTTGCCGATGGCGTTGGACAGGTAGTTGCGCACGGTGGTCTGCGATAGCGAGAGCTGGGTGGCGATCTGGGCGACGCGGATACCGCTCGCCGCCGCGCGCAGTACCTCCGTCTCACGAGCGGTCAGCGGGCTGCTGCCCGTCTCGAGCGCGGCGGCGACCAGCTCGGGGTCGATCACCCGCTCCCCTGCCGCTATGCGCCTGATGCCGTCGGTGAGAGTCTGCGCCGGGGCGTCCTTCACGATGAAGCCCTTCACGTGCACCTTCAGCGCGCGCAGCAGGTTGCCCGGCTGGCTGAGCCCGGTGAGGACGAGCGTGCGGCAGCCGGGAAGCCGCGCGGACAGTTGCTCCGCTGCCGACAGCCCGTCCAGCCCCGGCATGTCGATGTCCAGCACCGCGACATCCGGCCGCACGCGCAGGGCGGTGGCCAGGACCTCGTCGCCGCGTTCGATCTCGGCGACGACCTCCATGTCGTCCTCCAGCGACAGCAGGGCGACCAGCGCTGAGCGGATCATGTGCATGTCCTCGGCGATCAGTACGCGGATCATGCGACCTCCTCGGGGACTTCGACCGACAGCAGGAACCGACCGTCGTGCGCGGTGGTGAGCCAGGTGCCGGAGGCGGCGCGGGCCCGCTCGGCCAGCCCGGAGAGCCCGGTGCCGGGCGAGGGCGTCGAGGGCGGCTGGGCGCCGTCGTTGACGATGTCGAGCCGTACCGCGCCCCGGTCGCGGGTCAGGGTGATCGTGCAGGTGCGGGCGTCGCTGTGCCGTAGCAGGTTGGTGGTGCCCTCACGGATCGCCCAGGCCAGCGCGTTCTGGGCGGGACCGGACAGCGGCGGCAGGTCGGCCACATCCAGGCGGGTGTCGACGCCGGCGGCTCCGAGCAGGGCGGCGGCGCCGTCGATCTCGGTGCGCAGCGACACCGAGTGCTCGTCGCGGGTGATCGCGCGTATGTCCCTGAGCGCGTCCCTGGCGACCTCGGTCAGGCTTTCGATCTCGGCACGGGTGGCGGCGGTGTCCTTCGCGAGCAGGCGCAGGGCCAGGTCGCCCTTGAGGGAGATGGCCGACAGGCTCTGGCCGAGCAGGTCGTGCAGGTCGCGGGAGACGCGGATGCGTTCCTCGCCGACGGCGGTGGCGGCCAGCTCGGTGCGGGTGGCCTCCAGCTCGGTCAGCAACCGGACCAGGCGGGCGCCGCCGACCAGCGTGCTGGCGTACAGGATGAGGCCGAACAGGGCGTACGCGCCCAGGAGGAGAGCCCGAGGGGTGGTGTAGGCGCTGTCACCCAGCATGGAGGTCACCTCCTTCACCGGGTTGAGCAGGAGCTGCGACGTGGCTGCGACCAGCATCAGCCGGCCACGCAGCAGCATCACGATGGAGGCGAGGGAGAAGGCGGTGACGGACTGCCAGTTTGAGCCGACCCACCACAGCGGGACGTCGGCCAGCACGACGAGCGCGGCCAGGGTCCAGGGCCAGCCCGCGGGGCGTTCGCCCCTGGCGGCGGCCAGGCTGTGTCGCAGGCTCAGGAAGAGCACCAGGGCCACGGCGACGGTGGCCGCGACGGGGTTCCCGGCCGGGCCGTCCATGCCGAGGGTCGTGTAGACGGGCACCTGTACGGCGAGCAGCACCTGCAGGGCGATCAGCGGCCAGAGGGGATGCCGCGCCACCCACCGCGGCACGATCGGCGGGATCATGGGCGTCCCTCGGTCTGCACGTCGATGGTCTCCGCGACGCCGTCGGCGCGCACCTCAAGGCGTACGCCGTCCGTCGAGACCGCGGCCGTGATCGTGCAGGCGCTCACTCCTTCGGAGCCGAGCAGGCGGGTGACCGTCGCGCGCAGCGCCGCCCGGGGCTCCGGCGCGATCGTGTCGGGGATGCCCGTGCGGGGCAGCCGCAGCCGGGTCTCGATCCCGGCGGCGGACAGCAGCGTGGCGGCCGTGTCGAGCTCGGCCCGCAGGGACGGCCTGCGGTACCCGCGCACCCGCTGCCTGGCCTCGGCGAGCGTGCGCCGCGAATCGTCGGCCAGCCCGGACAGCTCCGCCACCAGCTCGGCCCGCCTGCCGGGCGGGTTCTGCAGCAGGTCGGCGGCGCGGGCGCCGCGCGCCGCGAGGGACTCCAGAGCGGTGCCGAGCGTCCTGCGCAGGTCGTCGTCGATGCGGCGCCGTTCCTGCGCGACCGCCCGCTGGGCGAGCACCTGCCTGGCCGACTGCAGGCGGACGAGCGCGGCCGACAGCCAGACGAGCAGCAGTACGGCGCCGCTACCGGACAGCACCGACAGGGTGAGCCACGGCGCGGCGTTCCACGGCAGGCCGAGCAGGAGGGACGCGGGCGCGGCCGCGATCACCAGCGACAGATGGACCACGAATGACCACGGGCCGGGAAGGACCAGGACCGCCGAGGCGGCCAGGCCCGCGTAGGCGCGCGGCCACGTGTTCCCCGCGAGCGGGGTGGCGGCGAGGATGACGACGGCCATCGCCGCGAACGTCCACCCGCCCGCCGGCAGGCGTACGCCGCGGGCCGCGTACCAGACGTGACGCAGGTGCAGGGGCAGGTACACCACGGTCACCGCGAGGCTCCACAGCCCAGTGCGGACGTCGTTGTCCGGGTAGCTGAAGGCCAGCGTCACCTGCAGCAGGGGCAGCAGGCCCGCGCACGCGACCGCGCCGACCGGCGCGAGCCGGACGGCGCGGTCGGATCGCCACAGTGCCACCAGCCGGATCCCCCGTCCACGTTCCCTGGCCGACCAGGGTAGGCGACCCGGCCACGTGGCGACCACCAGCGGCGGCCGTGCCGGAGAGAGAGGCTCACGGCCGGTCAGCGCGGCCGTCGGGAGGCATGATGGCGCGGTCACTTCTACGAATCGGCGTCGATCACGCGCCCGAGGTTGTCGAGCTCGTTGGCGCGGCCCGCGGCCAGCCGCTGGGTCCACTCCTCGTCGTGCATCGCGTCCGCGGTCATCGTGACGCGGACGCCTTCCTCGACGGCTTCGAGCTCTACCACGGTGAGGAAGTCGTAGGGGTCCATGCCGGGGATGAAGTCGGCGAGCGAGGTGTAAGAGAGCCTGCCCGGCTCCGCCACCTCGACGAACCTCTTGAGGGATCGGGTACTCAGCGGCATCCCGTGACTCTCCATGAACGCGATCTGGTCCGGCGCGGTGGCGGTCATCGTGTAGATCAGCTCGCCACCCGGCCGCAGCTCGAGCTTGTCGACCTCGACGGTGAAACCGTCCGGCGACCACCACCGGGCGATCCCCTCGCCGGTGGTCCACAACTGCCAGACGCGCTCGGGGGTGGCCGGGTAGGTACGCGTGATCCGCACGCTCTTTTGGGCCAGTGTCATGAGGTGCTCCCTAACAAGCGGGGGTGATGAGCCCCAACCCTCCCTTCCCACGCCCGCCGCGAACAGATGCGGATGTCACACAGCCTTCCGTGAATTTCGCCCGGACCAGCGAGAACACCAGGTGATGTGGGCCGAGAGGGCGGCCAGGCGGTCTGAGGCGCTGAAGACCGCTCCCGCGGAGGCGACCCCGGTGGTTCCGGTCCTGCCGGTGAGGACATCGACCCTTGCCACGCCGGGACTTCCGCGGACAGCCCGGCGGATTGCCGCGGCGGGGTCGTCATGAGCGCACCGCAGTCGATGATCTCGGTGGACGAGCACTACACACGTGTGTAGGCTATAGCTCACATGAATAGCTTTGTGTACGTCTGAGTAGGCAGGAGTTCGGGTGATGGCCAGGATCGAGGCGGATCTGGAAGATCTGACTGCTCGCGCGCGCATCAGGGATGCAGCGATGCGGCGCTTCGGTGAGTGCGGGTTCGAGGGAGCGACGATCCGTGGCATCGCCGAGGCGGCGGGCGTCTCCTCAGGACTGGTGCGCCATCACTTCGGGTCCAAGCAGGCGCTGCGCGAGGCGTGCGACGCCTATCTCGTCAAGGAGATCCGCCGGATGAACGACGAGGCACGCGTCGATTCCACGCCTACCGTTGCGAACCCGGTCGGTACCGCGCTGGCCAAGCTGGGCCCGTATCAGCGGTATCTCGCGCGGGCTCTGGCCGAGGGATGGGCCGCGCCGTTGTTCGACGAAATGGTCAGGATGAGCGAGGAGTGGCTGGAGGAGGCCGACAAGGCCCGTCCGGATCCCCCTTTCGCCGGTCGCAAGGCCCGTGCGACGGTCGGCACCGCGATGGGCCTGGCCGTCCCGATCCTGCACCAGCACATCTCCCGCGGACTCGGCGTCGACCTGGCGACCCCGCAAGGCGCGCATCTGCTCGCGGTGACTCTCCTCGACATCTACTCCCACCCCATGCTCACCCCGGAGGCGGCCGCCTCGATGCGAGACGCCCTCGAGAAGCTCCGGGACAGCACGTCCCCATCGCCCTCCTAGGAGTGCCCCATGACACAGGACGGCATCGAGTTGCCCTGGACAGCACGTGTCGGCCGGCCCAACCCCTTCGACCCACCAGAGATCTTCACCAGGCTCAGGAACGAGCGCCCGCTCCGTCCCATGATCTTCGCCGACGGACATCCGGGCTGGCTGGCCACGGGCTACGACGTGGTCCGCGCCATCCTCGCCGGCAGCCGTTTCAGCATCCGGCGCGAGCTGGCCCATCCACCGGTCATGATGCCCAACTCAAACGCACAGGCGGTGTTCACCGCGCCCGCCCCGCCCGGCATGTTCGTCCGCATGGATCCTCCCGAGCACACCCGTTACCGCAAGCTCCTCGCAGGGGAGTTCACCGTGCGCAGGATGCGTGGGCTCGAAGAGAGAATCGCCGAGGCGACTCACGGCTGCCTTGACGACATGGAGGCGTCCGGGCCACCCGCCGACCTCGTCACCGCCCTGTGCGTCCCCGTCCCCGCCCTGCTCATCTGTGAACTGCTGGGCCTGCCCAGCCCCATCATTCCCACGTTCCGCCAGGCCGCGGAGACCGCGCTCGACGCGGACTCCACCCAGGAGCAGATCCAGCAGGCATACGCCACCATGCTGGGCCTCTTCCCGCCCCTTATCGCGAGCAAGCGCGAACATCCCACCGGCGACGTCTACAGCGGCGTGATCAACCGTGGCACCCTGTCGGATGAGGAGCTGGCCTCCATCGGGTTGCTGCTGTTCGCCGCCGGTTATGAGACGACCTCCAGCATGCTCGCGCTGGGCACGTTCGCCTTGCTGGAGCACCCCCATCAGCTTCAGGCGCTGCGCCGCGACCCCAGCCTCATCGACAACACCGTCGAAGAGCTGCTCCGCTACCTCACCGGGCCCAGCGGCATGCTCCGTACGGCGCTCGAGGACGTCGAGGTAGGCGGCGAACTGATCAAGAAGGGCCAGACCGTGGAACTGCTGGTCGGCGCGGCCAACCACGACCCGGCCCGCTTCCGGCGCCCGCAGGAGTTCGACATCACGAGACCGGCACGAGGTCATCTGGCCTTCGGGCACGGCATTCACCAGTGCCTCGGCCAGCAGCTCGCCCGTGTGGAGCTGCGCGTGGTCCTGCAAGCACTCTTCACCCGATTCCCCCGCCTGCGCCTCGCGGCGCCCGCACAGGAGATCCCCATGAAAGACGACTCCCCCTTCTTCGGCCCCAAGTGCCTCCCGGTGCAGTGGTGAGCCCTGCCATGACCGCCATCACCACCCGCGACCTCGTCAAGACGTTCGGGCCCACCCGTGCACTGGACGGGCTCGACCTGACCGTCGGCACAGGAGAGATCCACGGCTTTCTCGGCCCCAACGGGGCGGGCAAGTCCACCACCATCCGGATCCTGCTCGGCCTGGTGCGCGCCGACTCCGGCCGCGCCGAGTTGCTGGGCGGCGACCCGTGGGCGGACGCCACCGAGCTGCACCGGCGGCTGGCGTACGTGCCGGGCGACGTCGAGCTGTGGCCGAACCTCACCGGCGGGGAGGCCATCGACCTGCTCGGCCGCCTGCGCGGCGGCCTCGACGAGACCCGCCGCGCAGAGCTGATCGAGCGCTTCCAACTCGACCCCACCAAGAAGGGCCGCACCTACTCCAAGGGCAACCGGCAGAAGGTGGCGCTCGTGGCCGCCTTCGCCGCCGACGTGGAGCTGCTCATTCTGGACGAGCCGACGTCGGGTCTCGACCCGCTCATGGAGGCCATCTTCCAGGACATCGTCGCGGAGGCCCGCGCGGCCGGGCGTACCGTCCTGTTGTCGAGCCACATCCTTTCCCAGGTGGAGAAGCTGGCCGACCGGGTCAGCATCATCAGGCAGGGCAAGATCGTCCAGGCGGGCACGCTGGCCGAGCTACGCCACCTCACCCGCACCACGGTGGAAGCCGTGACCGCTGCCCCGGTCAGCGGCCTGGCCACGCTCCCGGGCGTCCACGACGCCGAGACCGAGCACGGGCAGGTGCGGTTCAGCGTGGACGCCGAGCACCTGGACGGCGCCATCAAGCATCTGGGCGCCTTCGGCATCCGGGCGCTGACCAGCCATCCCCCCACATTGGAGGAGCTCATGCTGCGCCACTACGGCAACGGAGCAGCCGCATGACCGCCACCACCGTCGGCCGCGTCACGGCCGCCGCTCCCGGCGGCGCCTTCAGAGGCACCGGGGCGATGCTGCGGCTGGCCCTGCGCCGGGACCGCGTCAAGCTGCCCGCGTGGACGCTGGGGATCACCTTGTTCCTCCCATACTTCGCCGGCGTGGCGAACGCGACGAACCCGACGGCCGAAACCCTGCGTGCCAGTGCGGCGATGATGGACGTCCCCATGCTGCGGCTGTTCTCCGGGCCGATGTTCGGCATGGAGAACCCCACGGTCCTGAAATATCTCGTCAACGCCTACTTCCCGGAGTTTCTGCTGGGCGCGGCGCTGATGAGCATGCTGCTGATCGCCCGGCACACCCGCGCCGAGGAGCAGAGCGGCCGGGCCGAGATGGTGCGCGCAGCGGTCGTCGGCCGGCAGGCCGCGCTCACGGCCGCGCTCCTCGTCGCCGTCCTCGCCAACGTGCTGCTGGCCCTGCTGCTGACCGCGGCGGGGGTGGGCGTCGGGATGACGCCAGGCGACGCGCTGCTGTTCGGCGCGGCCACGGCCGCGATGGGGCTCGTCTTCGCCGCCGTCACCTCGGTGAGCGTGCAGCTCACCGAGCACTCCAGAGCCGCGGTCGGAATCGCCGGCGCCGTGCTGGCCGTCGTGTGGCTGCTTCGCGCCGTGGGCGCCGTCCAAGACGTTGAAGGCGGCTGGCTGACGTGGCTCTCCCCGATGGGGTGGGCGCAGCTCACCCGAGTGGCGGATGACGGGCGCTGGTGGCCACTGGCTCTGGCGGTACTGCTCGGCACGGCTCTGGCAGCGGTCGCGTACGCGCTGTCGGCACGGCGGGACCTCGGTGCCGGGCTGATGGCCTCGCGCCCCGGCCGCGCGCGGGCGGCCCGCGGGCTGCGTTCACCCCTCACGCTGGCGTTCCGGCTCCAGCGCGCGTCCATCCTGTGGTGGGGCGGGTCCCTGATCGCGGCCGGCCTGGTGTTCGGCGGGCTCGCCGGGTCCATGCGCGAGGGGGTGGCCGAGGAGATCCTCGGCGGCGACCCGGACGTGGTAGGAGGCTACCTGAGCCTCATGGGAGTCGGGATGTCCTTCCTCGTCGGAATCTTCACAGTCCAGGCGACGACGCGGCTGCGGGCGGAGGAGAACCGTGGGCGGGTGACGCCATTGCTGGCCACCCCGACCGGCCGGTGGGCCTGGCTGGGCTCCTCACTCCTGGCCACCGGTCTCGCCGCAGTCGCGCTGCTGATGGTGTCCGGTCTTTCCATGGCCGCCGGCACCGCCCTGGCGTTCGGTGACGCCGCCCGCGCGGGGGCGGCGGCCGCCGCCGTGATCGCCCGCACCCCGGAGATCCTCTTCCTGCTGGGGGCCGCCGCCACACTGTTCGGGCTCGCGCCCAGGGCCGTCCCGCTGGCATGGGCGGTACTCGCTCTCGGCGTCGTCGTGCGCTTCTGGGGCGCGGACCTGCCGGACTGGGCTCGAGGGCTGTCCCCGTTCGACCACATTCCCCGGATGCCGGTCGAGGACTTCCGCCTCGCCCCGCTGGTGATGCTCACCGCGCTCGCGGCGGGCCTGCTTGTCCTCGGCATGTACGGCTTCCGCAACCGCGATCTGAATGGCACGTAGGCCCCGGCTGCGCCCTCTCCATGTTCGGAGCATGGACAAGGCGGAGCCCGTCTCCGGCACCTGGCGGCCTGGGCAGGCGGCGGTGATCGTGCCGACGGTCGTCACGGCCCTGGCGACCGTCTGGGCCACGAGCGTTCCCGGTGGGTACCTGGTGTGGCTGGCGTTGATCGCCAATGCCTGGATCTTCATCGGTCTCATATGGCTGCTCACGCTGGGCCGCATGCTGTTCAGGCGTGAACCTTCAGCGCGGTTGCGTCGCGAATGGCCGGTGTGGTCACTGCCGCCCCTGATCGTTCTGCTGGTTTGCGGCCTGGTATACGGGGGTGTGCCGTTGAAGGCGCGCTTCGCCCTGTCCCGGCCTGTCCTCGACGGCCGCGCCCAAGCCTTCTCACACGGCGCTCCGCTGCCCGCGGACGACGAATGGATAGGGCTGTTCCCAGTCGAACGGGCGGAGCGGATCCGCGGCGGAGTACGTTTCGCCATCGACGGCGCCGGGTTTCTCAGTACTGCCGGATTCGCCTGGAGCCCCGAGGGCGAGCCGCCCGAGCCTGAGGGCGAGGATCTCTACGAACACTGGCAGGGCCCGTGGTATCTCTGGAGCGAGTCCGACTAGGAGGTTTCCGGTCGCGGACTCGTGGGGTCACCGGCTCTCGTCGGCCGCCGCCTTCGCGCGCCGGTGCAGCTCGATTCGCCCGTCTGCACCGCCGAGCTGACCGCGGTGATCGGCGCCGCCCCGAACTCTTCTTGACCGGCCGCCGGACGTGCCGCACGCGATCCTGTACGGGAATCGGAGCGAGCGCTACGCGACCTCCGTTTCGACAGCGGAGCCGGATGCCTGGCGCATGACGTCGGCGAGCTTGGTTTCCTTGCCTGCGAGGATGGAGCTCAGGTAGCCGGTGACGAAGGGCACTCGGGTCAGGCTGAGCATGATGCGCCGGATGCGCAGGTCGGTCGGTGAGGACGGCAGGAACCAGCGGGCCATCGATCGCGCGTTGCGTTGTTTGTCCTCGACCACGGGACGCCACAGGCGCTCGAACTCGGCGGCGGCCCGCTCGATCGTCGGTGCCTGCGCGAGGCGATCGGCGAGCAGAAAGGCGCCGGCGATGCCGAGTGACGCGCCCTGCCCGGCGATCAGCGACACGGCGTAGGCGGCGTCTCCGAGCAGGATGACCCGGCCGGTGCTCCACTCCGGAAGCTCGATCTGCGCGACCTGGTCGTAGTAGATCTCCTCGGCCGGCGGGCACTGCTCCAGCGCGCGCGGCGTCACCCAGCCCAGACCGCTGTAGGCCCGCTGGACCGCCGCCCGGAGATCGTCCGGAATCGTGGGGTCGGCGCTGCGGTGCACCGCGAACGCGGCGACCCGGCCGTCGCGCAGCGCGTAGAACCCCATCTGCCGGTCGACGGAGTCGGTGAGGCAGAACGCGTGCTCGGCGGCGGCGTGCACGTCCGGCGCGTCGAAGGTGAACGCCGCCGTGTGCAGGCCCAGGTAGCGGAGGTAGCGGTCTTCGGGCCCGAACACCAGCCGGCGGGTGGTCGAATGGATCCCGTCGGCGCCCACGAGCAGATCGGCGTCCAGGACGGTGCCGTCCTCCAGCGTCACCGCCACGCCGTCGGGGCGGTTGGCCACGTCGGTCACCGCCGTGTCATAGCGCAGCTCGACCTCGGCCGGAAGGTTCTCGACCAGTACGGCCTCGATGTCGGGACGCAGGAGGTCCAGTAGCCGGCCGCGAGCGAAGCTCTTGGTCCGGAGCGTGGCGCGGCGGCGGCCGTTCTGGTCGACGAGGCGCCCCTCGTCATAGTGGTAGGCCGCTCGTTCGAACGGGGGCAGCAGCCCCATCGCCTCGACCGCCTCCAGCCCGGGGCCGAAAAAGTCGATCATGTAGCCCTGGGGGCGAGGACCGGGGGCCCGTTCGACCACCACGGCCTCACCGCCCTGGGCGGCGAGCCGATGGGCCAGGGCCAGGCCGCTGATGCCGGCTCCGCAGATCACTGTTCGCACTGTCGCTCCTCCTCGGGGATGGGGAAAGAAGCCTGCGTGGCACCGCCGAGGGATCCTTCCCCTTCAGGCCCAGGCCGCGGTGCGGCAGGAGGCCGTCCACGCAGGCCGCCAAGACAGGGGTCTCGAACGGGGCGGGCACCCCGCGCTGCTCCAGCCACTCGCCGTAGCGCGTGCCCGCGCTCGGCGGCTGGGCATGCCATGACTCGCTCCTGTCTAGGGCAGTCGCCCTGTACGAATGCCCTGATGTTATGGGTGAGCTCCTGCCGATCTCAAGTCGATCCCGGTTCGCGCAGGTCACGGGGTGCTGCTGGAGGTGGAGTCGGGTACGGGTGCAGCCGACGGGGTTCAGCGTCCGCTGCCGCCGGCGGAGGTTCATATACGGCGGCGTCCCGTCGTCGGCGTAGGGCTGTGCGATCCGGGCAACCGCTCCGCGCCACCCCAGCCGGCAGTTCCCGCAGTCCGGCCGTCAATGCTCGTGGTGGGTCGCCGGGGGCCGGTCGGCGGACCGGCCGGGTGCCGTGACGACGAACTGGCCCATGAGGCCCTGATCCTCGTGGTTGAGGATGTGGCAGTGGAACATGTAGGGCGTCGCCGGGTCCGGCTCTCCGCGGAACCGCAGGGCGATGCGTACGGGGACGCCGGGCGGCGTGTGGACGGTGTCCTTCCAGCCGCGCAGTTCCGGGGGCGGGAGCCGGCCGCCGACCGACACCACCTGGAACTGCGCGTCGTGGACGTGGAAGTTGTGCGGGGCGTCGTCGATGGCGGTGACCTCCCACACCTCGGTGCCGCCCTGGGGGACGGCGAAGTCGATGCGGTTCATGTCCATCGACCTGCCGTTGATCGTGAACCCGGAGAGCTCGAAGCGGCGGACCGGCGGCGTCGCGGGATCGGTCACGAGTGCGGGCGCCTCGGCCAGGCGGGGAGGGAGGGGCGATGACGGGGCGAGCCGCGGCGCGGCGCGCAGCTCCATGACGTCCAGGGTGTCGTCGCCGCCGGTCCAGCGCCGGTCCCAGAGGTTCAACCCCGTCTCGGGCGGGAGGCTCCGCAGCACGTCGCGTTCCCCCGGCCGCAGGGTCACCACGATCTCGGCCCGTTCTCCCGGGCTGAGCTGCACGTGTCCGGTCTCGTACGGCGCCGCCAGCAGCCCGCCGTCGGTGCCGACCAGGGCGAACGTCCGCCCGGAGTCGAGCCCGAAGCGGTAGATCCGCGCGTTCGACCCGTTGAGCAGCCGCAGCCGGACCCGCTGGGTGGTGACCGGGAGGTACGGCGCCAGGGTGCCGTTCACGGTGACGAGGTCGCCCACGATGCCGACGCCGCCCTGCTCCCGGTCCCGCTCGTCCAGCTCGTTGTGGCCGGTGAGGTTGAGGTCGCGGACGATGACGGGGATGTCGTCGATCCCGTACCGGTCGGGCAGGCCGTGCGGGTGCGGGTCGTCCAGGATGAACAGCCCCGCCAGCCCCCGGTAGACGTGGAGGGCGGTACGGCCGTGCGGGTGCGGGTGGTACCACAGCGTGGCGGCGGGCTGGTCGACGGTCCAGGTCGGTGACCAGGTGGCGCCCGGTCTTACCGGCTGGTGGGGTCCGCCGTCCATCCGGGCCGGTACGTGCATGCCGTGCCAGTGCAAGGTGGTGGACTCCGGGAGGTCGTTGCGGAAGCGGACCGTCACCGTCTCGCCGCGCGCCGCCCGCAGCGTGGGCGCCAGGTAGGGGCCGTTGATCCCCCAGGTGGGGGTCGGCCGGCCGGCTCGGAACCGGTGCTCGCCCGCGCTCGCCCGCAGGTCGAACACCCGGCCGCCGGCCCCGTCCCGCCGGGAGGGGGCCAGCGGCGGAATGGCCAGCCGGTTGACGAACCGGACCTTTCCTGCGGTGTTCAGCTCCGCTCCGGCCCACCACAACCCGGTACCGCCGATCGCTGCGGTGGCGGCGGCGGGGACGGCGATCAGCCCGGCCTTCAGAAGAGTGCGGCGCTTCACGCGGCGACCACCGTGACGGTGTCGGCGCCGCCGGCCACGACCATCTCGTACCCCGGCGCGTCGCCGCCGTGGGTGGCCTGCGTGAGACCTCCGCCGACGGCGCCGTACCACTGGTCGTCCAGGCTGAGCCTGGTGACGGCCCGCGCGAACTCCACCCGGACCGGCACCCCGGCGGGGCGTTCGACGCGCAGGTCCTCGACCGAGGCCAGCCGGATCACCCGGGTACCGGCGGGGCGGCCCAGCACGAGGCGTACGTGCGCGGCGCCCGAGTGGAACGTCACCGACCGCACGTCGAGGGCGGTGAGGTCGGCGTCCAGGTACGCGGCACCGCCGTGGACGTCCAGCGCCCACGGCACGGCGGGGTTGAGGACGAGGGCGGACGGGCGGGTGCGGCGCAGCAGCCGCGCCCCGGCCGGGTAGGCGATGTGCACGTTGGCGTCGGCGGCCCACACCAGCGGCAGCGGCGGGCCGAACCGCGCCTCCAGCAGGTCCGTGAGGCCGGGCCGCGGGCCCAGGCTGACCCGCTCCAACCCGTTGTCGAAGCTCAGCCGCGCGGCCGAGGGGGCGTCCGGCAGGGGGACGGCGACGTGCTCGTCCCGGACACCTTCGGCGGAGGCGAATGCGGTCATGACGGTTCCTTTCGGTACGGCGCTTTTCCTTACGAGGGATCGGATCTAGGGCGTGCGCGGCCGGGCGGGCAGCGCCCCGGTCAGGCACAGGCCGAGGCCGAAGGCCACGACCGCGTAGCCGAGCGACCACTGCGCGGCGGTGTCGATGTCCCAGCCGGCGGCCAGCGCCGTGGTGTAGAGCGCGCCGACCGCGGCGACGCCGGCGGCGCCGGCCACCTGGATGACGGTGTTGACGACGCCGGAGGCGGCGCCGGCGTCCTGGTGGGGCACGGCCGACAGCACGATGTCGACCAGGATCGGCGCGACCAGCCCGAAGCCGACGCCCCCGGCCAGCAGGCCCGGCACCAGGTGCCAGCCGGTCAGCGCGTCTCCTCCCGCCACGGCGATCCCGGCGATCAGCGCCACCATGGCGGCCGTCAGCACCGCCGCGCCGCAGGCCACCAGCCGGCGCCCGGCCGTCGCGGCGAGCCGTACCGCGAGGCCCGAGGTCACCGCCAGGCCCAGCGGCCAGGCCAGGAACGTCAGCCCGACCTGCAGCGCGGACAGGCCGTGGCCCTGCTGGAGCTGCAGGGTGAGCACCAGGAACAGCGCGGTGACCGAGGAGAACACGGCGAACGCCACGGCCAGCCCGGCCACGAAGGAGCGCTGCCGGAACAACGAGACCGGCACCAGCGGTTGCTCCCACCGGCGCTCCCGCCGCGCCTGAAGGCGGGCGAACACCGCGAGCACGGCGACGGCGGCGGCCACCATCGGCCAGGTCCAGCCCGGCCAGCCCGACTCCGGCCCCTGGATCAGCGGGTAGAGCACCAGCAGGAGCCCGGCCCCCACCAGGACGACCCCAGGCAGGTCGAGCCGGGGCGGCCGGGGCGAGCGGGACTCGCGCATCAGCACGGCGGCGCCGAGCAGCGCGGCCAGGCCGATGGGCACGTTCACCCAGAACACCGAGCGCCACGCGAGCCCGAACACGTCGTTGCCGACCAGCAGGCCGCCGGCGATGGGCGCGGCGGCGGCCGCCAGCCCGTTCACGGCGCCGTACAGGCCGAAGGCCTTCGGGCGTTCCGCGCTCGGGAACATGACCTGGATCGTGGCCAGCACCTGCGGCACCATCATGGCCGCCGCGGCCCCCTGAACCGCCCGTGCGGCGACCAGCATCCCGATGCTCTGCGCCAGCCCGCAGGCGGCGGAGGCGGCGGTGAAGCCGGCCACGCCCGCCAGGAACACGCGCTTGCGGCCGAAGATGTCGCCGAGCCGCCCACCGGTGATCAGCAGCAGGCCGAGCCCGAGGGCGTACGCGGCCATGATCCACTGCACGGCGGCGGTGGGCGCCCCCAGGTCGGCCTGGATGGCCGGGGCCGCGACGACGACGATGGTGATGTCCACCAGGTCCATGAACACGGCCAGTAACGTGACGGCCAGCGCGGCCCAGCGGCGCGAGTGCCCGGACCCGGCCGTCGTGGGCACGGTGGTCTGCTCGGTCATCAGGGGCTCCTCATTCGGCGGGAAACGATCGACGCCGAACGAGCCTCGCGCTGAGCCGGTACGTTCCGCTTCAGGGGAATGTCCTGTCCGATGCCTTAGATTCGGCTTTGAGGGGCCTTAGTAGACTGCGGCCGATGACAGCGTTCGTAGGGCGCCACGCGGCGCTGGAGTCCGTTGGGGAGGCCGCGCGGGACGCGCGGGCCGGCGAGCCGCGGGCGGTGGTGGTGAGCGGCCTGCCGGGAATGGGCAAGACACGGCTGCTGGAGCGGCTGGAGGCCGACCTCGGCCGGTCCGGGTTCCGGGTGCTGCGGGGCGCCTGCGTCGAGCTGGGCGTCGAGGGACTGCCGCTGGCGCCGATCACCGCCGTGCTCAGGCAACTGGTGGACGACCCCGGCCCGCGCGAGTTGCAGGCGCTGCTCCCGGGCGTGGACGGGCTGCTGCGGTTGCTGCCCGAGCTGAACCCCGGCGAGCGCCCGCCCGAGTCGCAGGCCCGGCTGTTCGACCTGTTCGCCGCGCTGCTGCGGCGGCTCGGCGGCGCCCGGCCGACGGCGCTGCTGATCGACGACCTGCAGTGGGCCGACCGGTCCACCCGCGACCTGCTGGAGGTCCTGGTCCGGCCCGCGCGCCCCGCTTCGACGCTGCTCGTGGTCACCAGCAGAACGGATCTGGACCGGCGGCACCCGGTGCGTCCGTTCCTGGCGCGATGGGCGAGGCTGGACCAGGTGCGCCACGCGCGCCTGGAGCCGCTGTCGCGGGCCGAGACCGCCGAGCTGGTCGCGGCGGCGCACCCGGCCTTCGCCGACCAGGTGCTCGCCGACCAGGTGTACCGGCGCTCGGGAGGCAACCCGCTTTACGCCGTCGAGCTTGCGGAGGCCGGCGGGCGGACCGTCACGTGGACCGGCGCTGGGACCGGCGCTGGGACCGGCGCTGGGACCGGCGCGGAGACCCTGCCGGAGTCGTTGCGCGATCTGCTCCTCGCCCGGGTGCGCGGGCTCCCGCCGCAGGTGCGGCAACTGGTGGAGGTCGCTGCGGCGGGCGGCCGCCGCGTGCCGCACGGCCTGCTCGCCGCCGCCTCAGGGCTGGACGCGGGCGCGCTGCTGGAGGCGTTGCGGGCGGCCACGGAGGCCCGGGTCCTGGCCGCCGACGGGGACGGCTACGCCTTTCAGCACGGGCTGGTCCTGGAGGCGGTCGTGGACGAGCTTCTTCCCGCCGAGCGGGTCGGCCTGCACCGCGCGTACGCCGAGGCGCTGCGCGCCGACCCCGGGCTCGTCCCGCCGGACCGGCACGCAGCCGAGCTCGCGTTCCACTGGAACGGCGCGGGCGCGCCCGCGGAGGCGCTGGCGGCCTCGCTGCGCGCGGCGGAGGTCGCCGAGCGGCTCTCCGCCCACGCCGAGCAGGCGCAGTTGCTGGAACGTGCCCTGGAGCTGTGGCACCGGGTGCCCGAGGCGGAGCGCCCGGCCGCCGGCCGGCTCTCCCTGTTCGAGACGGCCGCCACGGCCGCCGTATGGGCCGGCGAGCCGCTCCAGGCTCTCGACCTGATCGACCGGGCGCTCGCGGAGGCCGACCGGGTACGCGAGCCCGCGCGCGTGGCGTTGCTGCTGGCCCAGCGCGGCATGGTCATGCACGACCTGAACCGCGACGGCGCGCTGACCTCCGTGGACGAGGCGCACGCGCTGCTGCCGCAGCTGTCCGGCCTCGACCGGGCACGGGTCCGCAACCTGACCGCGGTCGTGCTCACCATGCGCGGAGCCACCGGGCAGGGCCAGGACGCCGCCGCCGAGGCCGCGCGGCTCGCCGCCGCCCACGGCGACGCCGCGCTGGAGGGCAACGCCCGTACCACCCTGGGCTGGGCGCTCAACGTCGCCGGCGACCACGAGGAGGCGCTGCGTGTCCTGGCGCAGGCCCGCGAGCTGGCCCTGGGCCAGGACGATCTCGTGGGCGTCGCCCGCGCCTGCCTCAACATCGCGGAGAGCCGCAACGCGGTCGGGCGCCACGCGGAGGCGTGCGAGGCCGCCCGCCAGGGGATGGCCGCCGCCCGCCAGGCAGGGCTCGAACGCTCGCTGGGCGCCCCGCTGGCGAGCAGCCTGGCCGCAGCGCTGGCCGCCACCGGCCGGTGGGACGAGGCGGAGGCGGCGGCACGATCGGCGCTGGAACGCGACCCTCAGGGGGCGCCCGGCGCCGGGCTGCACCTGCTCCTGGCGAGTACCGCCCTGTCCCGCGGCCAGTGGAGCACCGCCCGCGCCGAGTCCGCCGCGGCCGGCGCGCTGCTGGGCGGACCACCCGAGGCACCCTACGCCCAGGCCGTGGCGGTGGCGGCCACGCTGGCCGTACGCGACGACCGTCCGGACCACGCCTGCGAGCTGCTCGCCGGCGCCCTGGCCGCGGCCGGTACGCCCGCGGCCTGGCCCCTGCTGCTCACCGCCGCGAACGTCGCCGTCCTGCTGCGCCCGGTGGCCACGCCGTCCTGGCAGTCGCGCCTGACCGGCGAGCTACGCGCGGCGCGGACCCGCCTCCCCGCGGACACCCCGCTGCACGCGCAGTACGCGGCCCACGTGACCGCCGAACTCGTCCAGGCTCCGCCCTCGAAAGCCGCGGCCGTGGAGCAGTGGGCCGAGGTGGCGGCGGGATGGGAGCGCCTGGGGCGGCCCTTCGAGGCCGCCCGCGCCGGGCTGCGCGCCGGTGAGCGGCTGCTGGCCGCCGGAGACCGGGAGGGCGCGGCGGCCCGGCTGCGGGCGACCGCCGAGGTGGCCGAGCGGTTGGGGGCCGCGCCGCTGCTGGAAGAGGTACGGGTGCTGGCGCGCAACGCCCACCTGCCCCTCGGGCCGGACGATGCCGCCGGCGACGGCGCCCTCGAACGGCTGGGGCTGACCGACCGGGAGACGGAGGTGCTGCGGCTGGTCGCGGCCGGGCGTACCAACCGGCAGATCGGCGAGCAGCTCTTCATCAGCGCGAAGACGGTGAGCGTGCACGTGTCCAGCATCCTGATCAAGCTCGGCGTCGCCGGCCGGGGCGAGGCCGCCGCGACCGCGCATCGGCTCCGCCTGTTCGACGGCGGCTGAGTGCCCGCCTGCCGAGACTGAGGACTCGGATAAGGCATGTGCCGGATGTGGCCGGCCTGCGGCCCGGGACAGGCTACCGGCATGCGAATCGCCGCCGCGTTCCGCACCACCCCGCCCGGCTCGCCCGTACGTATGGCCGGGCGCGGCGAGCGGCCGCGCGGCGGATACGGCCCCGTTCCGCGACGGACCCACCGGCCCGTCACGGACGGCACGAAAGGATCTGATCATCATGAGCGAGCGGCACGTCCCCGTCCTGATCGTCGGCGGCGGCATCACCGGCCTCACCACCGCGCTGTTCCTGTCCTGGCACGGCGTCCGCTGCACGCTGGTCGAGCGCCACCCGGACCTGCTGACCCATCCCCGCGCCCGCGGCCTGACCCCGCGCACGATGGAGCTCTACCGGCAGGCCGGGCTGGAGCAGGCGATCCGGGACGCGGCCTACGTCGGCGGCGGGTTCACCTGGACCCCGGTCGTGGCCGACACCCTCGCCGGCGAGCACACCTCCCCCGAGGAACCGGACGAGGACGACGGGTCCGGGTCGAGCCCGTGCGGCTTCGGCCCTATCGACCAGGACCGGCTGGAGGTCATCGTCCGGGACCAGGCCCGCAAGCTGGGTGCCGAGCTGCGCTTCGGCACCGAGCTGGTCGCGTTCGAGCAGGACGGTGAAGGCGTGACGGCCACCCTCCTGGACCGGACGAGCGGGGTGCGCGAGAGCGTGCGGGCCGGCTACCTGGTGGCCGCCGACGGCTTCCACAGCCCCGTACGCCATCGGCTGGGCATCGAGGTGGACGGCCCCGGCCCGATGTTCACGACGCTGACGGCGACGATCGAGGCCGACCTGGCGGCGGCGCTGCGGGGGCGTACCGTCAGCATCGCCTACCTGGAGCGGCCCCGCCCGTACACGATGCTCATGGCCCACGACACCGAGGGCAGGCGCTGGGTCTTCGGCACCGGCCTGGAAGGCGCGGCCGAGGACTACGACGACGAGCGGGTGGCCGCCATGGTCCGCGAGGCCGCCGGGCTGCCGGACGCCGAGGTGCGGCTGCACCCCCAGATCCCCGGCACCGACCTGAAGGTGCTCGCCTTCCCCATCGGCGCCCACCTGGCCAGGAGCTATCGGCGCGGCCGGGTCTTCCTGGCCGGGGACGCGGCGCACGTGTGGCCGCCCACGGGCGGGCTCGGCGCCAACGCCGGCATCCAGGACGCCCACAACCTCGCCTGGAAGCTCGCCTGGGTGATCACCGGCCGGGCCGGGGCAGGGCTGCTTGACACCTACCAGGCCGAGCGGCGGCCGGTCGGGGAGCTGACCATGGGGCAGGCGCTGGCCAGGTTCGGCGCCCGCATGGGGCCGGGCCACGGGCCCCAGGTCATCGACTACGGAGCGGTCTCCATGGGATATCGCTACCCCGTGGACGGGGAGCGGCCCGGCGAGCCCGTGCTGCCGCGGCTGCTCGACGGCACGCCCGGCACCCGTGCGCCGCACGTGCCGCTCGCCGGCGGCCGCTCCACCCTCGACCTGTACGGCTCCGCCTTCGTCCTGCTCACCGCCTCCCCCGCGTGGCGGAGCCCGGACACCGACGTGCAGGTGGTGGAGGAGGAGGTGGCCCGCGCCCACGGCATCGGCCTTGAGGGTGCCGCGCTGGTCAGGCCGGACGGCTTCGTGGCCTGGCGCAGCGATGCCCACGATGAGGAAGAGCTGGCCCGTGCGCTCGACGAGGTCCTCGACCGGCCCTGATCCGCCGTGCGGAGATCTGCTCGGCTGCTCTCGCCGCAGCTCCGCAACGCGGTCTCCCCCGAACCCGGCGCGCGAGGACCTGGGCGATCCGCCGTATCCGATTGATCATCCCTGTTCGGAGCGGCGCGAGCGAGCCGTCATGTCTGCCGTTTCCCTCTTGATGGGGCCGCCAGGGGGCCAGGTCTACACCACCGGCCCATCCTGGCCGGCCCCGCCCTCCTTCTCGACGAGAACAGTTCGGCCAGGGCAGGGACGGCAGCGTCCGGCTGCGGCCCGCGTGAGGAGATAAGGGATCATCCGCCTGTGCACCGGTGCGACGAGCGCCCAGATCAGCCACCCTGCCCTGTCCAGGTAGGCGATGTCGGTGGTCAGCGTGAGGGCATCATCCGACACTCGAAACAGCAGCTGCGCGTTCATCAGCGGTGAGCTGAGCGCGAGGCGGATCGTGGCGCCGTCAGAGGCTGCGACCTGCCACCCCAGAATGTGATGGGCAGACGACAGGGGGCGGCGGAGACGTAGGCCGAGAAGAGCGCGCCAGCCGAGAAGCAGAAACCAGCGCACCGGCGGTGGCGCGTCCTGGAAGACCGCCCTGGCCCACTGCTCGGGTGATCGTCTCTCGCTGATGGTGACTTCGAAAACGTCCTGATAATCGGCTGTCCCTGTCGCGGTGATCCGCCGCACTCGATGTCGCTTTCGCACGCCCCTCCTTGGTGAACACGTGTACATTAGAAACACTATTGAACACGTGTCAAGTAAGCTGGTGGCCATGAGCGAGGGAAGACGACGACGGCTGACCCCGCACGAGCGGCGCAGCCAACTACTCGACATCGGAGCCGAGATGTTCGCTCACCACTCCTACGAGGAAGTGCACATGGAGAGCATCGCGGCACGTGGCGGCGTATCCCGCGGACTCCTGTACCGCTACTTCCCCACCAAGCGCGACCTGTTCGCAGCGATCTTCGAGCGGGACAGCAAGCGGCTGCTGGCCTCCAGCCCGATCGATCCCACGTTGCCGATGGCCGAGCAGGTGAAGGCGGGGCTCGACGCCCACTTGGACTACTTCGCCACACACCGCAACAACATCCTCACAGCCAACCGAGGCGCACTGGCCGGTGATCCGACCGTCCAGCAGATCATCTCCGACGAGCTCGCCACTCTCCGTACCCGCCTTCTCGACGCGCTGGGCGGTCATGGCCGCAACCGGCACGTGACCTCGGTCGCGCTGCATGGCTGGCTGGCGTTCGTCCGAGCCGTATGCGTCGAGTGGCTTGAGGGCTCGCCACTGTCGCGGGACGAGATACGCGAGCTGTGCATCCGTAACCTCGCCAGCCTCTTCCCCGAGCACCTCGATCCGGCAGTGGCTCAATCCGGATGAACATGCAGCGGATGCGGCACCCAATGCCGCGATACGCGGGCCACGCTCATCGACGACCGAACATGTCATGAGCCCAAACGGGCGTCGTCAGGCCGCTGACAGCCGCTACCGGGAAGCATCGGTGCGCTGGGCGGCATAGCGTTCGCGCCAGCTGTCGATGAGCGGGATCAGCTCCTCGGTCATGTAGGCGTAGAAGTCCTTCATCTCGTGCAGGCGCCGGCCGGTGATGCCGTCGTCGCCCGCCGCGTCCAGGCCCTCCTGGGCGGCATCCCTCATGGTGGCCAGCATCGCGTTCTGCTGTGACATCAAGCTGGCCCAAGCCCCCTGGCGGAAACGATAGTGATCGCGGCGGCTGCCGGGGGCCGGCACCCGTTCGATCAGGCCGAGCGGGATCAGTTGCTTGACCGCGGTGGACACCGCACCCGAGCTGATGGACAGCTGCTCGCACAAGTCGGCGGCGGTCATCGACTCTTGCCGGGTGTAGAGCAGGGCGGTCATCACCCGCGCGGTGGTCTTCTGCATGCCGCCCTGCGCCAGGGTCAGCGCCAGCTTCTCGGCGGCCTCGCGCAGCCGCTGGTCGGTGTCCATCCCTGAATTCTAACCATCACTTGGAGTTCTCAGAGAATTTACAAATTTATGAAAGTTCTATACCTTCTGAGGTCCGGAGATCGCGCCATGGCGACCTCCCTGACGCCGAAGGAGAGCCAGCAGTGAAGCCCAGGAACGTGGTCGCAGGCGCGCACGGCATGACCGACCAGGCATGGAAGAAGCACGCCAATCCATGGAGCGTCTGGACCCGGTTCGCCGCCATTCCCGCCTTCGAACTGGCCGTTTGGAGCCGCGAGTGGATCGGCTGGTGGTCACTGGCCGGTGTTGCCCTCGTCGTCATCTGGCTCTGGCTGAACGTCCATCTATTTGCGGCGGTCGAGCCCACCAGCTGGGCGGCGCGCGGCATCTACGGCGAGCGACTCCACGTCGACGGCAAGGCTCCGGCGGCACATCGCGTGGTGCTACGGCTGCTCATCGTGGCCGGACTGATCGGCTTCGCCTTCATCGCCTGGGGACTGATCGCCCTGCAGATCTGGCCGCTCGCGCTGGGCACCGTGCTGCTCGTACTCGCCCAGCTCTGGCGGATCGACCGCTACGGGCTGCTCTACGAACAACACCAGAGCGAAAGCCGGTGACCCGGTACGGCCGGCGCATCACGGCACGGGCTGTACCGGCACCAACCCTCGGCCCGCTCCCTACGTGTGGAGAGCCTCATGCACGTCCCCGGCACCGCGCACCCGCGCCGCTGGCGGACCCTCGCAGCGCTCTGCTTGAGCCTGCTCGTCCTGGTCATCGACAACACCATCCTCAACCTGGCCATCCCCGCGCTGAATCGCCGCTCGCGCGCTGATGGGCGTCGGCGGCTGCCTGGTCATGCCCAGCACCATGTCCCTGCTGATCACCGTGTTCGACGAGAGCGAGCGCCGTACGACGCGTGTTCGGTGACCGCAACTTCTCCGGCGGCACCTTCTCGGTCGTGCTGCCGGCCTTGGCCGCGGCCGGCCTGATGCTGGCGCTCACCCAATACATCCAGCTCGTCCCCGGCCACGGCGTCTTGCAGCCCGGCATGGCACTGCTGCCGTTCGCCGCCTCCTCCGCGCTCGACGACACGAAGACCTGGACGACTCCACTGGAAACCGTCCGGACCAAAGTGTCGTGCCAGAGGTCAGCGCAGGCCCTGCCGGCCGTCCTCATTCGGAAGGGACACTCATCGTCATCTCACGGAGCCATGCCTATGACGAGGCCGAACTCGTACACCACTCCGTGGCACGTGACCGCGCGAAGGACGGGAACGCTTCTTCTCCGACCGGCAGGACTGGCGCAGCGATGCCTGCACGGCGGTGCCGGGGCCGAAGATCCTCCTGGAGATCTTCGACGCCGAGCACGGGCTCGGCGGCATCTCCACCTTCGACGCCGCCGGATCAAAGCGTTTGATATCCGATCGAGATCGGCCACGAAGTGCTGCTGCATTTAGCGTTTGATTCGACGGAATTGGCGACCCATGGGCCGTACAGCGTGGTGTAGCCACCGCTGCTGTTCTGGCAGAAGAGCACGACCCGGGTCTGCGTCACTCCAGTGCCGCTGCACAGCGCCCAGCCGGTGCCGCCGGGAGTGCCGATCTGCGCGTCTGTGCTGCAGGTCGCCGCCTGAGCGGGGGAAACCGGCGAAAGGAGAGTCGTCGCGACGGCGATCCCGGCCGCGGCCGCCGCCGCAACGGCGAATTTCTTGAAGTGACCCGTCGACCACCTCCTGCGGTGCCGATCATCACCGCTTGATGAGAGCCACAGCATTGACGGATGGCCAGAGGGAATGGCATCGGGTTTCTGCGGGCATTTTCACGGGCCGGCCGCAGGGGGATAGGTTCATGGTCCGGAAAAGAAATGGTCCGTCAGCGACGGCGTTCTTGATCCCCGGCGGGCCTCCGGTCGGGAGGCCCGCCGGGCCGGCTCACCTCCGGATGTAGAGGCGGTGGAGCGGCCCCACCAGGATCTTGTTGCACTTGTAGTCCTTCGCGTAGCCGACGGCCTTGTAGTAGCGCCCCGCGACCTGGCACGCCTGCTTGACGGCGAACACTCCCATGAAGTGCCACTTCGCCGCTGCGGTCGAAGCAGCGGTGAGGGAGGCGGAGACGCTGCTCGTGACGGCAGGGCTTGCCTGAGCGGAGGCCGCCGAGACGCCCGCCACGCCCGGCGCCAGCGAGACCGCCGCGGCTGCGGCGAGTGCGGCCATGGTCATACGAACCCGCATGATGATCGCTTCCTCTCCTGAGATGGATGAACACCTTGTCTGACCTTGCGGAACCGACGGTAAGGCGGGGCATGTGGAGGACTTGTTGAGTATGTGTTGACTCGAGGTACGGCGATCCCAGCCGCGCTCGCGCCCTCGGCGACCAGGAGGTGCGAGGCGCTCACCTGCGCGAGGCCGCGACGGCGCTCCGGTCGAGGAGGTGCCGCTCACGCTGCGCAGCGGCCCCCGAAGCCGACATTTCTCCTCCAAACAGGCCGATAGCGAGCGCAGGCCCTAGAGGCGGACAAAAGAACATGATAATGATTATCACTGCACACCTGAGTGAGACTGTGCTGCTCTTGGCCGTCGTGCGTATATCTGGAGGAGACCCATGCCGGAAGCGCCCCCCTCCCCCGTATCCGTTGAGGACGTCACGGATCTCGTCGCAGAGGTCCTTGGGCTCCCTGCCGCGGAAGTGGCCGCCGACATCGCGCTGACCACGTTGGGATTGGAGTCGTTCACAGCCGTCCGGCTGCGTCGACGGCTCCGCGATCTCGGCCTCGACCTGCCGATGACGGCCTTTCTCGGCGCCGCGACGGTCCGCACCGTCGCGGCCGGCATGGCCGACCCGGAAGGAACGACCGGAGAGGAGGGCTTCCCCCTCACCCCCTTGCAGACCGCCTACTGGATCGGCAGGGATCCGGCCTTCCCGCTGGGTGGCGTCGCCACGTACTACTACCGGGAGTACGACCGCGAGACAGGCCATCCCGAGGCCGATCTGGCGAACCTGACGCGGGCATGGAACCGGCTGGTGCGACGCCATCCCATGTTGCGGATGATCGTCGACCGGCAGGGCCGCCAGCACATCCTGCCGGACGCCGGCCCGTACGAGATCGCCGTCGAGGACCTGCGCGGGGCAGGGCCGGACGAGGTGCGCGAGCGCGTGCGCCGGCTGCGCCACGAATGTTCCCACCAGCTGCGTCCCGCCGACCGGTGGCCTCTGTTCGACGTCCGGGCGGCCTTCCTGCCCGGCGGCCGCACCCGGATCTTCTTCGGTACCGACATCCTCGCCTTGGACATGAGCGGGTGGATGCAGATCATGTCCGAATGGGGACGGCTCGTCGCCGATCCCGACACCGAACTGCCCCCCATACCGACGACCTTCGCCGAGGTCGTCCGCCGCCGGCAGACCGATCCCGGTGAGGCGCGACGACGGGAACGCGACCTGGAGTATTGGAGGGACCGGGCCGCGTCGCTGCCGCCCGGCCCGCGCCTGCCGTGGGCGAAGGACCTGGCGCACGTGCACGCTCACCGGTTCCATCGCACGTACGCGGAGCTGGACAGCGGTGAATGGCAGGCGCTGAAGGAGCAGGCGGCACGGCGCGGGCTGAGCCCCACCGGGGTGCTGCTCGCCGCGTTCGGGCTGGTGCTGGCCCGTTGGGGCGCCGACGAGGCATTCTGCCTGAACACCACGCTGTTCGACCGCCCCGACGACCCCGAACTGGCACACGTCGTCGGCGACTTCACCACCACGGTCCTCGTCGAGCTCCCGCGGGCGGACCTGCGGCGCTGGAAGGGGTTCGAGGACTTCGCGGCTCAGGTCAACCGGCGTTTCTGGACCGACCTGGAGCACCGTGCCGTCTCGGCCGTCGAGGTGATGCGTGCGGCCGCGACGCCGGCCCGGCTCACCCCCGACCATCCAGTGGTCTTCACCAGCGGCATCGGCCTGGCGCCGGAGGACTCGCCGGCGAGCTGGCTGGGAGAGGAGGTCTTCGGTGTCTCCCAGACTCCTCAGGTGGCTCTGGACCACATCGTCCACGACGAGGACGGAAGGCTGCGCATCTGCTGGGACGCGGTCGAGGGGCTGTTCGCCGACGGGTTCGTCGAAGGCATGCGCGACGCGCACCACCGGCTGCTGCGCCGGCTGGCCGCCGAGCCCGGCGCCTGGCACGACCCCGCCCTCGGCTGGGACCCGTCGTTCCTGACCGACGAGCCGCTGAACGGCCGCTCGGACGTGGGTCCCCTCCTGACCGATCCCCTGCGCGCCGTGGCCGGCGCCATGCCCGACCGGCACGCGCTGCTCGCCGCGGACGGCGGCCTCACCCATGGGGAGTTGGCCGGGCGGGCGGAACGCATCGGCGCCGTCCTTGCCTCCCTGGGCGTCGGCCCCGGCGATCTCGTCGCGGTCGCCTTCCCCCAGAGCCTCGACCAGGTGACCGCCCTGCTCGGTGTCTGCGCGAGCGGCGCGGGATACGTGCCGGTCGAACCGGCCTGGCCGCGGGAGCGGATCGCCTCCGTCTGCGAGCAGGCCGGCATCCGCCACGCGCTGGTGCCCCCGGATGGCGGGCCTGCCGCCTGGCCCGGCACGGTGAGCGTGCACCGGCTGCCCGACCTGGAGAAGGAGGAGGCGCCGGCATCGGTCCGCCGGCCGAGCCCGGACGACCTCGCTTACGTGATCTTCACATCCGGTTCGACCGGGCGGCCCAAGGGCGTGGGCATCCAGCACAGGGCCGCGCGCACGACGATCGACGCGATGAGCGAGAGGTTCCCCGTCGGCCCCGAGGATCGCGTGCTGGCGCTGTCGGCCTTCAGCTTCGACCTGTCCGTCCACGATTTCTTCGGGATGATGGGCGCGGGCGCCGCGCTCGTCCTGCCGGACGCCGCCCGCGGGCGCGACCCCGGCCACTGGCTCGACCTCATGGAACGCCATCGGGTGACGGTGTGGAACACCGCCCCGGCGCTGATGGAGATGCTGGTCGAGTACGCCGAGATCGACCCGGACCGGGCCCGGCGGGCGCTCGCGTCGCTCCGGCTGGTCCTGCTGTCGGGTGACTGGATCCCGGTCACGCTGCCCGACCGCATCCGTGCCCTGGCGCCGGACGCCCAGGTGATCAGCCTGGGCGGTGCCACGGAGGCGTCGATCTGGTCGATCTGCCACCCCATCGGCGAGGTGTCTCCGTCCTGGGCGAGCATCCCGTACGGCCGCGCGCTGCCCGGCCAGAGTTTCCACATCCTGGACGACCAAGGGCGCCCGTGCCCGGTGGGACGAGCCGGTGAGCTGCACATCGGCGGGGACGGGCTGGCGCGCGGCTACGTCGGTGACCCGCGGCAGACCGACGAGCGCTTCATCACCGACGCGGCCCTGCGCCGGCGCCTGTACCGCACGGGTGACCTGGGACGCTGGCGCTCCGACGGCACCATCGAGTTCCTGGGCCGGATGGACCGGCAGGTCAAGATCCGCGGGCATCGGATCGAGCTGGGCGAGGTGGAGTCGGTGCTGCGCCGCGTCCAGGGCGTTCAGCACGCGGTGGCGCTGTCGGTGCGCGGCCCGGACGACCGGCCACGGCTGGTGGCGTACGTGGCCGCGGCCGATCCCGCACGGCCGCCCGCCGACGAGGAGATCGCCGCCCGCCTGCGCGAGCGCCTGCCCGACTACATGGTGCCCAGCCGGTTCGTGCTGGTGGACGAGTTCCCCCTCACCGACAACGGCAAGATCGACTACACGGCGCTGCCGAACCCTTACCGGCGCCAGGCGGCCGCTCCGCCCGCGCCCGCGCCGGCGGCTCCTGAGCCGGATTTCGTCGCGCTGATCCGGGAGGCGGTCGAGGACGGCTTGGAGATCACCGTGCGGATCGCCGCCGGAACGCTGTCCCCGGCGCGCGCCATGGCCGCGGCCGGAGGCTGGGCGGAACGCCTGCGCACGGCGGCGTCCGGCGGCCTGACGCTCGGCGAGCGGCTGGCCGCCGGCGGCGCGCTGATCGAGCTGCCGGTCCTGCCCGGCACGCCGGACACGGAGGGCCCCGGCACGCCGCCCGGCCGATCCCATCCGGCAGGACCGCAGGCCGGGGCCGCGCCACCGTCCGGCACGCCGGTGCCGGACGCCGGAGCCGGGCTCGCGGCGCCGCCCGGCAGGCCGGCGGCGGTGCGGCCGGACGCCGAGGTGGAGCGGGTGGTGAGCCGGGTGCTGAGCGAGCTGCTCGACGGCGCGGACGTCGATCCGGGCGTGCCCTTCTTCCGGCTCGGGGCCACGTCGCTGACGCTGGTCCGCGCCCACGTGCGGCTGACCGAGCTGCTCGACCCGCGCCTGACCGTCGTGGACCTGTTCGACCACCCCACGGTCCGGGCGCTCGCGCTGCACATCACCGAACGCCGCGCGGCGGTCCCGCCTCCGTCGCCGGCCGGGAACGGCGACGTCACGCGGCGGGCCCAGGCCAGGCGACTGGCCCGGCTCAAGGCCGAGGAGGGCACCCGATGAACGCCCATGACGACCTGGTCGCCGTGACCGGCCTGGCCTGTCGTTTCCCCGGCGCGCCCGACGCGGACGCACTGTGGCGGCTGCTGGCCGAAGAGCGTGAAGGTCTGACGTGGCTCACCGACGACGAGCTGGCCGCGCGCGGGGTGCCCGGCAGGCTGCGCCGCGACCCCGCGTACGTGCCGGTGGCCGGGCTGATCGAGGGCCAGGACCTGTTCGATCCCGAGCCGTTCGGTCTCACCGACGGCGAGGCCGCGCTGATGGACCCGCAGCAGCGGCTGTTCCTGGAGATCTGCTGGCGGGCGCTCGAGCAGGCCGGGCACGGAGGCGGCCGCGGCGCCGGAGCGGTCGGGGTCTTCGCCGGGGCGGCGCAGAGCGCTTACCTGGCGGCCAACCTGTCCGGACGCTGGGACCCCACCGGCGGCGGCGAGGATCCGGGCGGCAGCCTGCAGACGGCCATCTCCACGCAGACCGACTACCTGCCCGCGCAGGTCGCCTACCGGCTGGACCTGACCGGCCCGGCGGTCTCGGTCAACACCGCCTGCTCCACGTCGCTGGTCGCGGTGCACTTCGCCGTGCAGTCCCTGCTGTCGGGTGAGTGTGACACGGCGCTGGCGGGCGGCGTCTCCCTGATCGTCCCGCAGGGCCGGGGATACCTGGCCACTCCCGACGGCATCTACTCCGAGGACGGCAAGGTGCGCCCGTTCTCCGCTGAGGGCACCGGCATCGTCTACAGCCAGGGCGTGGGCGCGGTCGTGCTGCGGCGGCTGCGTGACGCGCTGGACGACGGCGACCCGGTGCTCGCGGTGGTGCACGGATCGGCCGTCAACAACGACGGAGCGGACAAGACGGGGCTGACCGCCCCCTCGGTACGTGGCCAGGCCCGCGCCGTCGCCGAGGCCCTGGGGGTCGCCCGCGTCGACCCCCGTCAGATCGGCTACGTCGAGGCACACGGCACCGGCACCCGGCTGGGCGATCCGATCGAGGTCGCCGCGCTGCGCCAGGTGTTCGGCGACGCCGGCCCCGCCTGGTGCGGGCTGGGCTCGGTCAAGAGCAATCTCGGGCACGCCAACTCCGCGGCCGGGATCGCGTCGTTCATCAAGACGGTGCTGGCGATCCGGCATGGCGTGCTGCCCGCCTCGCTGCATGCGGAGCCCGTCAACGAGCTGCTCGGACTGGCGGGGTCGCCGTTCGAGGTGGTGAGCCGTACGCGCCGGTGGGACGGTCCCGAGCTGGCCGGGGTCAGCTCGTTCGGCATCGGCGGCACCAACGCCCACGTCGTCGTCGGGCCCGCGCCCGAGCGGCCCCAGCCGCCCGCCGACCACCGGCCGCACCCCGTGGTGCTGTCGGCGCACACCCCCGAGGCCCTGGAGCAGACGGTCGCCGATCTGGCCGCCTGGGCGCAGAGCACGCCCGCCCTGCCGCCGGCGGACCTGGCGTACACGCTGCAGCAGGGCCGTCGCCACCAGCGTCATCGGGTCAGCGTGGTCGCCGAGGACGGGAGCCTCGTGGCCGCGCTGCGCGATGCGGCGCCGGTCGCCGTGCCCGACGTGCCGCCGCGGCTCGTGTTCGCCTTCCCCGGTGGCGGCAGCGCCCGTGCCGGCATGGGCGCCACCCTGTACGACGCCGAGCCGGCGTTCGCCGCGTGCGTGGACGAGTGCGCCGAGCTGTTCTCCGCCCACCTGGGCCGTGACATCCGCGGGGTCATCCGCGGCGCGGAGGACGACGTACGCGGGCCGGTGCCGGGGTTGCCGGCTCTGTTCGCGGTCAGCCTGGCGACGGCCCGGCTGCTGGAGACCTGGGAGGTACGCCCCGACGTGGTCCTCGGGCACAGCCTCGGCGAGTACACCGCGGCCGTGGTCGCCGGAGCGCTGCCGTTGCCGGACGCGGTACGGCTCGTCGCCGTCCGTTCCCTGGCCATGGCCGAAGCCGCCGGCGACGGCGCCATGCTCTCCGTGCCGCTCGGTGAGGACGAGGCCCGCGACCTGCTGCGCCGCCATCCGGACATCGACCTGGCGGCGCTGAACGCCCCCGACGCGTGCGTGGTCTCCGGCCCGGAGCCGGCTGTGGCGGCGCTGGAGAAGACGCTGAGGGACGCCGGACACGAGCCGGCTCGGCTACGGTTCGACGGGGCGGCGCACTCGCGGCTCGTCGAACCGGCCCTGCCCCGGCTGGAGGCGGCCGCGACGGGGCTGGCCGCCGCCACACCGGCGGTGCCGATGGTCAGCACGCTGACAGGGGAAGCGGTGTCCACGGAGCTGTGCACGGCGGGCCACTGGGTGCGGCAGCTCCGTGAGCCGGTGCGGTTCTCCCAGGCGCTGCGCACGGCCGTGGACCCGGCCGCAGGGCCGCCGGTCGTGCTCCTTCACGTCGGGCCCGGCGGGGCGCTGGCGGCCCTGACCCGGGCCCACCGCCTGCCGCGGCTGCGGGCGGCGCTGACCACGCTGGCGACCGACCGGGACGACAGCGATCTGGCGGCCCTTCGCGAAACGGCCGGCCGGCTGTGGACGCACGGCGTGGAGCCCGACTTCGCGGCGATGCACCACCGGCGCCGGCGGGTCGCGCTGCCGGGGCAGGCGTTCCTGCGGCGGCGGCTGTGGATCGATCCACCCGAGCAGCCCGCCCGATCCGTCACCGCGGCGCAGGAGCCGGACGAGGACGAGCCGCTGCAGATCCCCGTCTGGACGCAGGTCGCCCCCCTCGATCCGGCGGCCGCGCCGGACGGCCGGTGGGCGGTGGCCGGCGACGACGAAGCCGAGGTCACCGCCGTAGTCGAGTCGCTGTCCGCGGCCGGTGCCCAGGCGATCCCCGCGGCACGCGCGGACGAGTGTCCCGGCACCGAGTGGACGGGCGTGGTGGTGCTCGCCGGCCGGTGGACCACGCACCGCGCCGATCCCGAGGCGGTGACCGACGGTGTGCTGACGCATGCCCGGCTGGCCGAGAGGTTCTTCACCGGAGAGCGGTCAGCCCAGGTGCTCCTGCAGGTCACCCGGGGAGCGCAGCGGGTCACCGGCGCCGACCGGCCCGATCCCGCCACCGCGGCGCTGCACGCCCTGCCCAGGGTCATCGCCCAGGAGCAGCCGGGTGTGCGCTGGCGCGTGCTGGACGTGGACGAGCACACCGACCTGGCCGAGGCGGTGCCCGCCGAACTCGCCGACCTCCTCGTCACCGAGCACTCGGGAGCCGAGCCGGCCTTACGCGGCGGCGCACGCTGGCTGCGGGCGATCAGCCCGTGGCGGCCCGCACCGGCCCCGGACGCCTCCGCGGGCGGCACGGCGCTGATCATCGGAGGGCTCGGCGACGTCGGACTCACCGCCGCCGCTCATCTGGCCCGTAAGGGGATGCGCGTGGTGGTGACCTCCCGGAGCGGGCGGCCCTCCCCCGGCGACGCCGATCCCGCCGCCCGAAGCCGCGCTTCGTCCCTGCGCGCGCTGGCCGAGGAAGGACTGCCCGTCGACGTCCGGCGGCTGGACGCCGCCGACACCGAGGGCACGGCCGCGCTGATCGCGGAGCTGTCGGCCGAAGGGCCGATCGACCTGGTCGTGCACGCGGCCGGCGTGGTGGCGACCGCCGATCTGCGCCTGCTGCGCGCGGCCGGCCCCGGCCAGGTCACGGAGCACGTGCACGCCAAGATCGCCGGAGCGCTCGCGCTGCGCGAGGCGGTCGAGCGGATCGCGGCCGAGCGCAGGCCCCGCGACGTGGTGCTGATGTCCTCGGCGGGCACCCTCGTCGGCGGCATCGGCATGGGACCGTACTGCGCGGCCAACCGCTACCTGGACGCCCTGGCCGAAGCCGAGACCGGCACCGGTGCGAGCCGATGGGTCAGCGTGGTGTGGGACGCCTGGAAGGTCGGCCCCGCCGGGACGGAGCGGACGGTGCGGCTGGCGTTCGCGCTCGGGGCCCGGACCGGGATGGCGGCGCTGGACCGGATCGTGACCCGCCGCCGCACCCGCCCGCCCGTGGTCGCGGTCTCCACCACCGACCTGCGCGAACGCGCCGCCCAGGCCGCCTACACCCCGCCACCGCGGCAGGGCGCCGGCCCCGGGCAGGAGAGCGCGCTCACCCCCGCCGAGCGGACGGTGGCCGAGCTGTGGACGGAGCTGCTGGGCGTGCCGGTGACCTCCGCCGACGCCGACTTCTTCGCCCTCGGCGGGCACTCCCTGCTGGCCACCCGGATTCTCGCCCTGCTGCGGGAATCGCACGGGGTGCGGCTGCGGCTGCGGGACCTGATCGCCAACCCCACGGTCGGCGCGCTCGCCAGGCTGCTGACCGTCCGCGAGCCGGTCCGGCCTGCCGAGCCCGAGGTCACAACGGCACGCGAGGAGGACACGGACGGCACCTTCCCCATGACCCGCGTCCAGCACGCCTACTGGGTGGGCCGCGAGGGCGGCTACGCGCTGGGCGACATAGCCTGCCAGTTCTACCTGGAGTACGAGTGTCCGGACCTGGACCTTGCCCGGTACGAGCGCGCCTGGCGGGAGGTGATCGCCAGGCACGCGATGCTGCGCGCGATCGTCATCCGCCAGGGGCGGCTGAAGGTCCTCGACCACGTGCCTCCGTACCGGATCCGGGTGCACGACCTGAGGGAAGCCGGCGCGACGGCCGCGGCCGAGCGGTTGGCGCGGCTGCGTGAGCGGATCTCCCGTGATCCGGGGCCGGCCGATCGCTGGCCGCTGGTGCAGATCCAGGCCGCCCTGCTGCCGGAGGGACGGGTACGGCTGTTCATCGGCGTGGACGTGCTGGTCTGCGACGCCGGCAGCTATTGGATCATCGATCGGGAGGTTCGCCACTTCTACGAGCGCCCGGGCACCCCGCTGCCCGAGCCGGGCATCGACTTCGCCGCCTGCGTGCGCGCCCTGGAACGGGCCCGCGCGGGCGACGACTGGCGGCGCGCCGCCGGTTACTGGCGGGCCCGGCTGGACACGCTGCCCGGCCCCGCACCGCTGCCCGTCACCGTGCCCGACGGTGCTCCGCGGTTCGTCCGCCGCACCGCGCGGCTGACGGCCGGGCAGTGGACGGAGTTCACGCGGGAGGCGGCCCGGCGCAGGCTGACCCCCGCCGCCGTCCTGCTGACCGCTTACGCCGAGACGCTGGCGACGTGGTCGGGGAGCGAGCACTTCGCCCTCACGCTCACGCTGTTCGACCGCCCGCCGATTCACCCCGACGTCGAGAGGGTCGTCGGCGACTTCACCTCGCTGCTGCTGCACGAAGTGGACCGGCGGACGGCCGGGACGTTCGCCGAGCAGGCGGAGCGGACCCAGCACCGGCTCTTCTCCGACCTCGACCACCGCGCCTACTCGGCGCTGGACTTCCTCGCCGAACGCGCCTCCGGGCAGGGCCGCGCCGGTTCCGTGCCCGTGGTGTTCACCAGCGCCCTGGGCCTGGAGGACCTCGTCGGCGGCCGGCCCGACCTGCAGTGGGTGGGCGAGCAGGTGCACGCCCTCAGCCAGACCCCGCAGACGTGGCTGGACCACCAGGTGCTGGTGCAGCGCGAGGAGTTGCTGCTGCAGTGGGATGCCGTCGCCGGGCTGCTGCCGGACGCGGAGGTGGACGAGATGTTCGCCCGGTACGCGGCCCGGGTGCGCCGCCTGGCCATCGAGCCCTCGGCGTGGGACGAGAGCGTCGTTCCTCCGGCGCGGGGCGAGCCGGCCGCCGTGTCCGGTGACCACGACGACCTCGTGGTGCCGATGCGGGAGGGCACGGGCGACCGGACCCTGTTCCTCCTCCACCCGTCCGGCGGCGACGTGCTGTGCTACGCCGAGCTGTCGCGGCTGCTCGACGAGCGGTTCGCGATCGTCGCGCTCACCGACCCCGCGCTGGCCGGGGCACCCGCCCCGGACGACCTGCCCGGACTGGCCCGCCGCTACCGGGAGGCGATCCGGCGGCACCGCCCGCACGGGCCCTATCTGCTCGGCGGGTGGTCGATGGGCGGCAGCCTCGGCCAGGAGGTGGCCTGTCAGCTGCACGAGGACGGCGCCGCCGTCGGGCTGCTGCTGATGGTCGACTCCAACGACCCGACCTACATCACGCCGCTGCCCGGCGACGAGATGGCCGAGGCGGCCGCACGGCAGCTCGGCGCGTTCGAGGCGTACCTCGGGCTCGACCTGGGCGTCGGCACGCCGGAGGAGCGTGCGGCGCTGCTCGCGACACCTGCCGATGAGCGGTGGGAGACGGTCGCGGCGCGGCTGCGGGCGCACCGGCTCCTGGGCCGCGGCGAGGATCCCCGGGAACGGGTCGCCGTCTTCGCCCGCCACCTGCGCGGCCTGGGCGCCCACACGCCCCGGTGGCTGGCCGACCCGGCCGCGACCACCCTGCTGGTCCGGGCGGAGCGGCGGGCGTCGCGCAACTCCGGCATCGGCATGGGCGTGGACGACACCCCGCCGGACCTGCCCGACCTCGGCTGGGGCCGCCACCTGGCCGGCCCGCTGGAGATCCACGGGCTGGACACCGACCACTACGGCGTGCTGCGCCCGCCCGCCGTCACCCGGCTCGCTGAGCTGATCAACCGGGTGCTCGCCCGGCACTGACCGAACCGCACGAGAAACGGAAACCCTTTGATGATCTCCCTGCCCGCACGCCTCGGCGCTCTCGCGCTCGGTCTGGCCATGGTGACGGCCGGATGCGGCGGCGATGCCGGCGGCTCCGCCGCCCCGGCGGGTCAGACCGTCCAGACGCTGCGGTACGTCGCGGTCGGCGCCCCCGCCACCGCGATCTACGATCCGCACGGCGGAGTCGGCAACCAGTCCGACCTGACCCGCTTCGCCTTGATGTACGACGTCCTGGCGACCCTCCAGCCGGACGGCACCCTGGAGCCGCGGCTGGCCACCTCCTTCGAGGCCGACGACAAGCTCACGACGTGGACGATCCGGCTGCGCCAAGGCGTGGCCTTCACCGACGGCCGGCCCGTGCGGGCGGCGGACGTGCTGTTCTCGCTGCGCCGCATCGCGGACAAGGCCGCCGAGAACTTCGGCCGGATGGCGATGTTCGACATGGACGCCTCCCGGGTCGTGGACGAGCACACCCTCGAACTCGTCACCGTCAAGCCGTACGCCGAGGTGCCGCGGGCGCTGGCGTCGTTCACGTTCGTGGTCCCCGAGGGCACCACCGCCTTCGACCGCCCCGTGACCGGCTCCGGACCGTACCGGATGACCGGCGGGAACGCGCAGCGGGCCGTGCTCGAACGCAACGACCGGTGGTGGGGCGACCCGCCGCCGACGCCGCGGATCGAGCTCATGGCCGTACCGGACCCGCAGGCCCGCGCCCAGGCGGTGATCTCCGGTCAGGCGGATGTGGCGAGCAGCGTCAGCCCCGCCGCCGTCCGCCAGGTTTCGGGGAACCCGAACCTGAAGGTCGTGCACCGCCCGGCCGTCACCATGTACCCGTTCGTGATGCGGCTGGATCGCAAGCCGTTCGACGATCCCCGCGTGCGGGAGGCGATCAAACTCGCGACCGATCGCCGGGAACTGCTGGACAAGGTCTTCCTGGGGTACGGGAAGCTCGGCAACGACCTGCTGACCCCGGCCGATCCCTCCAGCCCGACCGGCGTGCCGCAGCGGGCGAGGGACGTCGCCCGCGCCAAGGAACTGCTCAAGGAGGCCGGGCACGCCGACGGCCTGGTCCTGGAGCTGGCCACCACCACCTCCTACCCGGGGATGGACACCGCCGCCACGCTGTTCGCCGGTCAGCTCGGCGAGGCAGGCATCACCGTGCGGGTGACCACCGAGCCGCCGGACACCTACTGGACGAAGGTGTTCGCCCAGAGCGACTTCTACACCGGCTTCTTCGGCGGCATCCCGTTCACCGACGTCGCCCGCGTCTCCCTGCTCAGCGGCTCCCCCACCAACGAGACCGCCTGGCACCGCCCCGAGTGGGACGCCGCCTACGACGAGGCGATGGCGATCGAGGACGAGACGCGCCGGCGGAAGGCGCTCGGAAAGCTCCAGAGCGAACTGCGTGAGGAGGGCGGATACGTGGTGTGGGGTCTCGGCGACGGCCTCGACCTGACCTCGTCGCGCGTCTCCGGCCTGCCTGACGGACCCGGGTTCGACCTGGCCTTCATCGAGCAGGTCCGGCTGGACGGGTGATGACACGTGTCGCCGGTGTGGCGCTGGCACGGGCGCTGGTCCTGCTCGTCGCGGTGTCGGTGCTGGTGTTCTGCGCGGCGGAGCTGCTGCCCTCGGACGCGGCGCGGAGCCGTACCGGGGGCCGGGCCGGCGCCGAGCAGCTCGAACGGCTGCGGGCCGAGCTCGGGCTGGACGTTCCCGCCTGGCAGCGCTATCTGTCCTGGCTGGCGGGGCTGTGCCGGGGCGAGGCGGGCACCTCGCTCGTCACCGACCGGCCGGTCGCCCAGATCGTCGCCGAGCGGCTGCCCGCCACGCTCACCCTGGCGGGCTGTGCGCTGGCGGTGGCCGTTCCGCTGACGCTGCTGCTGGCCTGGCTGGTCGGCACGGCGGCGCCGCGATGGCGCGAGCCGCTGTCGACCGTGGTGACGGCGGTGGCGGCGGTCCCGCAGGTGGTGTTCGCGACCGGCCTGATCGTCGTGTTCGCCGTGGTGCTGGGCTGGTTGCCGCCGGTGTCGCTGCTGCCCGCCGCGGACGCGCCGGTGTTCGACGTGGAGCGGCTGACGCTCCCGGCGCTCTCGCTCGCGGTGCCGGCCGCCGCGTTCGGCGCGGGACTGCTCGGCGGCGCGGTGGCCGACACGGTGCGGCGCCCGCACGTACGGGACGCGGTGGCGCGCGGCCTGCCGCGCCACCGGGTGGCGCTGCGGCACGTGGCGCCCTTCCTGCTGGCTCCGGCCGTGCGGGTGCTGGCCATGACAGGGGGCGCGCTGGTCGCGGCGACCGCGGTGATCGAGATGATGTTCGGCTACGCCGGCCTGGGAGAGCTGCTGGTCAGCTCGATCGGCACCCGTGACACCCCCGTGGTGCAGGCCGTGGCGATGCTCGCCGCCGTGGTGGTGCTGACCGGGTCGGCGGTCGCGGACGTGCTCGGCGCGTGGTCGGATCAGGAACGGGGAGGTGTCCGTGCGCCGGCGTGACGGGGCGGCCACGGGGCTGGCGGCGGGGCTGGCGGCGGTGACCGTGCTGGCGGCTGTGTGCGGCGGTGCTTTCGCGCCGCACGATCCGGCCGCGTCGATCGGCATGCCGTGGGCGCCGCCCGGCGCCGCCCGGCCGCTCGGCACCGATGCGGCCGGGCGTGACGTGCTGTCGCGCGTGCTGGCGGGGGGCCGCGACCTCACGCTGACGGCGCTGGTCGCGGCCATGACGGCCGCTCTCGCGGGCGTCGCGGGCGGGCTGGTCGCCGGCTGGGCGGGCGGGCGGACCGGGCGGTGGCTGACGGCGCTGGCCGACCTGTTGCTGGCCGCGCCGTTCATGCTGACGGCGCTGGTGCTCGCCGTCGCCCTGCCGGCGCCGGCCGCCGTGGTCGCCGGCACGGTGTGCGGCGGCGCACCGCTGGGCCTGCGGATGGTGCGCGACCTGGTACGGCAGACCCGCCACACCGGCTACGTGGAGGCGGCCCGCTGCCGGGGTGAGACGGCCGTCTCGATCGTCGTGCGGGAGATCCTGCCGTCGGTGGCGGGGCTGGCCTCGGCGGACGTGGTGCTCCGCTTCGTCATGGCGGTGCAGCTGGCCGCCGCCTTCGGCATGCTCGGCCTGGGGCCGCAGCCGCCGGCGCCCGACTGGGGATCGATGCTGCGGGAGAACCTGCCGGGCGCGACGCTCAATCCGGCGGCCCTGGTGGCCCCGGCCGCCGCGCTCACCGTGCTCGCCCTGGCGTCCCTGCTGCTGTCGGCCGCGCTCGGCGCCTCGCCCGGCCCGCGCACCGTGCCCCGGGCCAGGCGCGACAACCCCTTAGTGCCCGGCAGGCACGACCTCTCCGTGCCCGCCGGGCGCGACAACCCCTCCGCGGCCCGGGCCGGGCGGACGGCCGGGGGCGCCGTGCTGGAGGTCGCGGGGCTCACCGTCGCCGACGGCCGCGGGCGGCCGATCGTCACGCGAGGCGCCCTGCACGCCGGTCCCGGAGAGGTCGTCGCCATCACGGGCCCGTCCGGCGGCGGGAAGACCACGCTCGTCCGGGCCGCGCTCGACATCCTCGGTCCCGGGTTGCGCAGGACGGACGGCGTCGTCACCTGGCGCGGGAGCCCGGTACGCCCTGGGCGGGCCGCGCGACGGTGGCGCAGGGCGCACGCCGGCCTGCTCGACCAGGACCCGGCCGGCTCCCTGAATCCGCTGCTCGGCGTGGGCGCCCTGGCCGGTGAGGACCGTTCTCGCCGGCCGGCCGACGTGCGGGCCATGCTGACGGCGCTCGGCCTGGACGCCGACCGGCTGTGGCACCGCCGGCCCCACCAGCTGTCCGGCGGCCAGGCTCAGCGGGTGGCGCTCGCCCGCGCCCTGCTCGGCGAACCCGGCCTGCTGGTGCTGGACGAGCCCACCAGCGGGCTCGACCCCGCCGCCCTCGACCTGGTCGTCCAGGCCATCGGACGGCGCCGCGGCGACGGCCGGTCGGTGACCCTCGTGATCTCCCACGACGCGGAGTTCGTGTCCCGCGTCGCCGACCGCGTCCTGACCATCGGCGCACCGCCCACGAGCCCCCCGCCGACCACGGGCTCTGCCCCGGCTTCCGCACCCGTAGGCGTGCGGCACGCCACGGGCCTCGACCCGGATCCCTCGATCGCCGGAGCTCCGGACACCACGGAGCGCGCCCCCGCTCTCTCGTCCATCGCCCTGCCTGACATCGCGGCCCCCGGCTCCGCTCTCCTGGCCGCGCGACCCGCTCGCGGCGAGCAGCCGGTGCTCCAGATGCAGGGGGTGCGGCTGGCGCGAGGCGGCGAGACGCTGCTGGCCGGCGCCGGGCTGACCCTGTGGCCGGGCGAGCTGGTCGCGATCCTCGGGCCGTCCGGCGCCGGGAAGAGCACCCTGCTGCGCGCGCTGGCCGGCCTGCTGCCTCCCGAGGCGGGCGGCCTGTGGTCCGGCGGGCTTCCCCTCGTCTGGCCGCTGGACCGGCGGCCCCGTACGGCGCTGCGGGCCGTGCAGCTCGTCGGCCAGGACCCGGCCGGGGCGCTCAATCCCGCCCACCGCGTGGCGACGGCGCTCGCCCGGCCCGCGCGCGTCCTTCGCCGGCTCCCCCGCGCCCACGCCTACGCCGAAGTGCCGCGGCTGCTCCGGCAGGTCGGGCTCGACCCGGCCGTGGCCGTCCGCAGACCGGGGGAACTGTCCGGCGGGCAGCGGCAGCGCGTCGCGCTCGCCCGCGCGCTCGCCGCCGGCCCCACCGTGCTGCTCGCCGACGAGATCACCTCAGCGCTGGACGGCGTGACCGCCGCCAGGCTGCTGGGCCTGCTGGAACGCCTGCGCGCCGGCGGTCTGGCCGTGTTGCTGGTCACGCATGACCGCGAGGTCGCGGCCCGCGCCGACCGCGTGCTGTACCTGGCGGGCCACCGGCTGTCCCTTGAAGCCATCGGAACGGAGACCCACACCCGTGCACCCTGATCCGCAATCCCCGCTCGCCGAAGCGGCCTTGACCCTGCTCGCCCACCCTTGGATCGGCGAAGCCCGGCCGGGCGCCGACGGTCGCCTGCACGTCCGCCCCGACCACTCCGCCCTGACCATCCGGCCCGTCGGCGGCCTGGTCACCGAGTACCTGGAACACTGGGGCGAGGTCTACGACTGGACCTACACGCACGACGACGCCCGGCACGCCCCCGACCTGGACCTGTCCGGCTGGCGCGCATCCGACACGGGCCGCCCGCTGCCCGTCGCCCACATGCGCGAGTGGATCGATCACACCGTCGACCTGGTGCTCGGCACCGGTCCGCGCTGGATCCTGGAACTCGGCAGCGGCACGGGGCTGCTGATGCACCGCCTGCTCGATCACGTCGAGGGCTACGTGGGCACCGATGTCTCTGCCGCCGCCGTCGCCGCCCTCCGTGCCCGCCGCCTTCCCCGGACCGCGATCGTGCGGGCGGCGGCCCACGAGGCGAACACCCCCGCGGTCCGCGCCGCGCTCGAGGAGATCGGCGCACCCGGAGGCCGTCCCGACTGCGTGGTGCTGAACTCCGTCACCCAGTGCTTCCCCGGCGTGGGCTACCTGCGGGTGGTGCTGGGCGACGTGATGGGACTGGTCGCGCCGGGCGGCTCGGTGATCGTCGGTGACGTCCGCGACTCCCGGCTGCTGCACGCCTACGCCCGCTGGGTGGAGGAAGCCACCACCCCGTCCACCGCCGCCGGCGAGATCACGCGGCGGGCCGCGGACCGCGCCGCCCGCGACGAGGAATTGCTGTTCGACCCGCCGCTACTGGCGCGGCTGGCCGCGGACCTGGCCCGGGACAGCGGGCGGACCGCCCGGTTGCGGGTCCATCCCAAGACCATGACCGACGACACGGAGCTGACCCGTTACCGCTTCGACGCGGTGCTGCGGGTGGACGCCGGCCCGCCTCCCGTGCCGAAGGAGGTGGACTGGACGTCGCTGCCCGGCGACGACCGTCTCGGCGCGCTGACGGCCCTGCTGTCGGGTGAGCCGGTGCACGTGCGCGGCATCCCCAACGCCGTGCTCGGGCCCGATCGGCCGGGAGCGGTGGCGCCGTCCCGGCTGCGGGCCGCGGCCGGTCCCGGCGCCGCGGTGGTGGCCGATCCCGGCGACCCGGCGACGCTGGGCGTGGCCGGCCCGGCCGACGCGGCGGCCCGGCCGGTGCACGAGCTCGTGGGCGGGACGGCGCACGACCCGTTCATCGCGTTCACCCACCGCCGGCTCCAGGAGATCTCGCGTTCCGTCCTGCGCCGGTCGGTGCCCTCCCACCGCGACATCGCCGTCGTGGTCGAGCCACCCGCCACCGAGACCGGCGAGGATCAGGACGGGAACGCGGACATACGGCGACGCGCCGCCGCGCGGGCCGCCGAGGCGGTCGCGAACGTGGACGCCGCGCGGCTGCCGGGCTTCCTGCACCGGCTGGACGAGGCGGCGTTGCTGGCGATGGCGTGCACCCTGCGTCCGGCCGGGTTGATCAGGGACGGCGCCACGGCCGGCGAGATCATGGACGCGCTGAAGGTGGCTGAGCGGCACGGGTGGGTCCTGCGCCGCTGGCTGGAGGCGCTCACGCGCGAAGGGCTGCTGCGTCGCGACGCGCAGGGCCGCTTCCACGGATTGCGCAAGGTGCGCAGGGACGAGGTCGTCGCGGCGGGCCGGGGCTTGGAGGCCGACGGCGCCTCGATCGGCTATCCGGCGGAAACGACCCGGTTCCTGCTGGCCGCCATGAACCGGCTGCCCGAACTGCTGCGCGACGAGGTGCCGGTACAGGCGCTGCTGTTCGCCGGCGACGACATGAGCACAGCCGATGGCGCGTACCGGGAGAACACCGTCAACCGCTACCTCAACGCCGCCGCCGGAGAGACGTTGCGCTGGGCGGCCGGACGACGGGCGGAGCCGCTGCGGGTGCTGGAGCTGGGCGCGGGGGTCGGTGGCACGACGGTGGACGCGCTGCGGGCGCTGACCGGCCAGGACATCGACTACCTGTTCACCGACGTGTCGCGCTATTTCCTGTCACTGGGGCAGGAACGTTTCGGTGACCGGCCCGGGGTGCGGTTCGCGTTCTTCGACATCAACGCCGGCCCGGCCGGCCAGGGCGTGCCGCCGGGCTCTCAGGACGTGCTGCTGTCGGCGAACGTGCTCCACAACGCCCGCCACGCACCGGACGCGGTCGCCGCACTCGGCCGGTTGCTGGCGCCGGGCGGTCTGTTCGTCTTCGTGGAGACCTGCCGGGAGATGCCCGCCATCCTGACCTCGATGCAGTTCCTGATGTCGCCGCGAACCGGCGGGCCGCGGCTCGATCCCGGCGATCCGCGCGACGCCGGGGACCGGGTGTTCCTCACCCGCGAGGAGTGGCTCAAGGTGCTGAGCGAGGCGGGCCTGGACCCGATGTTCACGCTGCCGGGCGATGATCACCCGCTCGCCGCCACCGGGTTGCACCTGTTCGTGGCCCGCCGGGGGTGAGCCGGTGTGGTGGGGGGGGGCGGGGGCGCCCGGCCCCCCCCCCCCCGCCCGAGGGGGGGGGGGCGGGGGCGGGACCGAGACCGTGGCCCGCC
>NZ_JBFAQA010000042.1:0-82635 GCF_040677005.1 Nonomuraea sp. NPDC049421 | reverse complement strand
ACCATGGCCAACACCGGCGACCTTGTTGCTTCGGGTGATGTTGACGCCGATGGCAGGGACGACATCGTCGCGGCTTACCAGAACGGAGACAACACGTTCAGCTTCCATGTCTGGAAGAACGGCACCAGCTACGCCGGTAAATGGTCTACCTCCGGCCCTTACGCCCTCGGCCCCGTCGCCGGACGCCTCGTCCTCGGCAGGTGGTAGCCGGTTCCCTGGCAGGTGAACACCGTGCGTGGGAGCGGTGATCGCCCCGGCCGTAACATGATCACGAACCTGACCACGCAAAACGAGCTGGTCGAGCGCTTCCGCAACGCGGCGGCGCATCTCTAACCCGGCGGTTGTTTCGTCGTTGAGAACTACATTCCCGAGCTTCGGCGTCGGCCGCCGGGCGAGACCGTGCACCCGAAAATAACCTGAGCTCTGAAAGCGTCTTAGGGAGCAATAGTCAAGACCTGTGGATCATGAAGTTCTAGGCGGCTGGGGGGACAGGTGATCCTGCGGGTCGTTCGACGAGTTTGCCGTCGATGAAGGTGGCGCCGGCGCGGACGAGGGAGACCAGGTGGGCGCCGTTGACCCCGGCGAGGAGGCGTACCGAGCAGGGCTGGAGCAGGCCCGCAACACCGAGACCCAAGCGCCGCCACGCACGGTATGGCCACTGATCTGCCACCAGCACGCGCAGCTGACCCGCCACCGGGACGACCTGCTACAGGCCAGCAGCCGCGCCGACATCCGCGCCGCCGAACAGGACACCGTCACCGCCCGCACCACCCGGCAAGAGATCCGCGCCGAGCAGACCGCCCGGGAAGAGCACCTCGCCACCCGCGTGGCCCACCTGCGCCACCGAAGCCAAGCCCTGCAAGCCGTTGGTCGAAACGACCTTGTCTGCCAGGGATCGTCGCATGGGTATGTCACCGAGGAGCGCTACGACCAGATCGTCATCCGCCGACGGGAGCTGGTCGAACTCCAGACTCGTTCGCAATGCGAGTTCGGCGATCTGGCGCTGGAGATCGAACCGCTGCAGCCGCCGCACGGCGGTGCGCACCCCAACCAGGGCGAGGCGCTGTTCGGCGTCCCGGAACCGCTGCAGCTTACGCCGACCTCCTGGCCACCTCACAGTGCGTGAGGGCCGCCCTGGGGGGTAGGCGCAGATGAGTGTCAGCAGTACGACAAGGGAGGCGCCATGAGCGGTGTTCTTTCCTCCGCCACCAAGACTCCCGTTCAGCTGGCGGCGCTCATCGTCGGCGCCGTGTTCCTGCTGATCGGAATTCTCGGGTTCATCCCCGGCATCACCACCAATTACGGTCAGATGCAGTTCGCCGGCCACGAGTCGGGCGCGATGCTGCTGGGCCTGTTCCAGGTGTCGGTCCTGCACAACATCGTCCACCTGGGGTTCGGGGTCGCCGGTGTCCTGCTGGCCAGGACGTGGGCGGGGGCACGCGGGTTCCTGCTCATCGGCGGCATCATCTACCTGGTGCTCTGGCTCTACGGGCTGTTCGTCCCGCACGGCGGCGGGGCCAACTTCGTCCCGTTCAACACGGCCGACAACTGGCTGCACCTGGTGCTGGGGGTCGTCATGATCGCGCTCGGGGCGATAGCGACACGTGCGCGGCTCCAGCACCGCCTCGACATTCACTAGCAGAGCGCGGCGCGCGTGCCCGCGTGCTCCCGATACCCCTTTGGTTCGTGCCGGTCGAGCGGGGAACCGGAGGTGCGTGCCTGCGCGACGCACAGCGTCTAGATCACCATTTCGCCGAGCGGCGGGCACGCCGACCGACCTTGAAAAGTGGAAGCCGGCCCTGCTGGGACCGGGCGGGCTGTTCGGGCTTGCCGGCGGCTAGCTTCCATGAGGCCAGCGCGTCGGCGTCCAGAGTGATCAGCGCGGCCGTGTACGGCGGCCGGCCGCCGAGCGAGGCCCGCAGCCGCCGGTACACCAGCCGGCCGGTCAGGCGATGTGCCAGGCGCAGGCGCTGGCCCGGCCGCCCTTCGTCCAGCGCCTGGCTGTAGGTCACGGCGGTCCACTCGGCCCAGTCGAAGATCCTTCCCTTGCCCTGATCTGGGGCTCGCGTCGGCGTTGTGCCCCAGGCACACACCCCGCTCCAGGCAGGCCACCTGGATCACCCTCGCGAAGACGTGCGCCAGCGGGAGGAACAGCAGGGGCGAGGCGTCCTGGCCGAGGATCTTCTCCAGGCTGTCGATCGCGATGGGAGCCTCGTACAGCAGGTTGCCGTGATTGAGCATGCAGCCCTTCGGGCGGCCGGTGGGGCCTGAGGGGTAGATGATCGTCGCCAGGTCGTCGGCCGACATCGCCCGGCGGCGCGCCCGCAGCCGAGCGTCGTCCACGTCTCGCCCATCCTCGCGCAGACGGTGCAGCCCGCCGCCGTCGATCTGCCATACCCGCGGCGCCTGGGCAGGCCTTCGGCCAGGTCCACGATCAGGCGTGCTGTCGCTCTACACCACGATGGAGCCCGGCACGCAGGCCGGGCGGACCCGGCTGCGCAACGAGATCGCCGCGTTGCGGCAGGATCTGGCCGCAGGGCCCGACCAGGAGCGGGCCAGGCTCATGGGCCTCCGTCTGGACCTGCTGGAGCCGCGGATCGACGAGTTGCTCGACCCGGCCGGTCCCGGTCTCGGGCGTGCCCTGTTCGCGCAGGTGGCCGGTGACGAGGTACGCACCCGAGTGGGTTCAGCTCCCGGTGGGCCACCTCGCCGCGGTATCCACCCCGACCGCTTCGACCAGCGTGTCGAGGAGCATCTGACCAGATATCTGCGTGAGGCGGCCCCGCCCGTGGCCGAGCAGGGTCGGCGGCTGGGATGGGAGACGCTGCTGGCGGTGGGCGACCCCCGCGACACCGCGGTGCTGGACGAGGCGCTTGTATGCGGTGCTCCTCGGCGATCAACGGCCGGCGTTCGGCCGGGCAGACCGGGTTCGCGCCACGCGCAGCACAGCGGCACCGCACAGATACGAGAGTCCCCCCGCCCAGGGGATGCCGGTGGGCCCGTGGTCGCCGGGGCCGGACACGGCGACGATCAGGAGCCCGGCCAGCACGGCGGCCGATCCGAGCACGGTCGCGCCGTCACGCCACGGATCGCGCTCGAGGGAATGCGTCATCGGCCGGCGCAGTTCGATGCGCGCGAACAGGGCGACCAGCACGATGAGGACGAGGGCACAAGCTGCCAGCCACGGCACTCGCCACAGCAGCCACGCCGTCGAGTGCAGCGGGGGCTGCGGCAGGATCCCGGTCGGGACCAACACGACGGCCGCGATCACCGCCGCTGCCATGTGCCACAGGAACACGGTCAGAATGACGGCGTTGGTCGCGATGACCGCACTCCACGGGCCGATCCGGCGAAGCCATCGGTTGGCCGCGGGCTGCAGGGCGAGGACCAGTCCGATCTGCGTGGTGGCGAGCGCCATCAGTGCCAGGGTCGGCGGCGCTGTGTTGTAGCCGACCATGCCGACCGGGTAGGGGCCCACCACGGTCAGCCCGATCGTGGCGGCCAGGCCGCCGGCCGCGACCGCGAGCGCTTGCCTGCGGCTCAGCCGCAGGCGCCCGTCCCGCCAGCAGAAGCCGAGCTGGTAGATCGCCATCCAGGCGAACAGGTAGGTGCTCTGACCGACGACCGGTACGTGCAGCCCCCGCCGCAGCAGGTCGGCGGCCGCGACGATGACCACCATCACCACAGGGACGGCGAGCCCCGCGTGGTGGTGCAGCGCGTACAACCACGGCGTGAGCACCACCAGGACGAGGTACGCCAGCAGGAACCACAGCGGGATGGAGGCGAGCCACGCCGCGTGGCCGAGCAGTTCGGTGTTCACCCCGGCCGCCACGATGACCAGCGAGGTCAGCGGCAGCACCAGGAACAGCGCGGTCGTCGGCCGGAGCAGCCGGTCGGTCCGCCTCAGCACCCAGCCGATGCCGTCGCCCCCGGAGGCGCGGTGCGAGGCCATCGAGGCGCCGCCGGCGTAGCCGCCGACCAGGAAGAAGATCGGCATCACCTGGAACAGCCAGGTCACCGGGTCCATCCAGCTCAGGACGTCGAGCGCGTTGTACCCGGACAGCCGGCCGTCCCGGTAGGTCACGACGACGACGAACCAGTGCCCGAACACCACCAGGCAGATGGCCAGTGCGCGCCACAGGTCGGCGCTGCGCTCGCGGCTGCCGGGCGTACGCGCCGCCAGGTCGCGCACCATCGCCGCCAGCCCGCGCATGACGTCAGCCCCCGCTCACCGTGGATCATCCCCGTGCCCCGTTCCCCCCAGGCCGGAGGCCATGCTGAGGCTGTCCCCAGCCCGCGGCGATGCGAAACGGTGACGCCTGTCCCGCCAAGTGATCACTCCCGGGATGATCACGATGTGTCACGCGGCACCAGAGCGGCCCGCTTCGCCCGCCGTCGGTGCGCGACCTGGTGGTCGTCCTGCTGACGGTGGTGCTGATCGGCGGGTCGCTGGCGTTGGTCGGCCTGGACGCCCCCGACGGTTCGCTCCAGCTGGCCCTGCTGCGCGCGATGGTCGCGATGCTGGTTCGCCTGCCCGCCCGAAGACAGCGGAGGCCCCGAGGGATTCGTCGTGTGTGTCCGCTCGCCTGACGCGTCATCGAAGTCGGCAGTGCCAGATGATCTCACCGCCCGTTCGCCGGCATCCTCACTCACAAGAGAGGCTGGGAAGCAGGGCTTTTCGCGTTACCGGTGCAAGGGAAATCCTTCCTGCGTTTTTGCGACACTGTGATGGTGCGGGAGCGGACGGTCGCGGCCGACGCCATTCATGAGCGGCTCGCGGAGGCCCAGGCGGGACGTGGCGGGGCGGTGTTCGTCCACGGGGACGCCGGGATGGGGAAGACCTGGCTGCTCGGCGGAATCGCCGCCGCCGGTTTCCACGTCGGACGCGCCCACGGCTCGCCCATCGCGTCGGGGATCCCCTTCGATGTGATGACTCAGGCCCTGGCGGTTCTCGGCGTCGGCGACCAGCCGACCGACACCCTGGCGGGCCGGTGTCACCGCATGTGGCAGGCCCTGGAGTCGTGGTCGGGCGATCCTGTGGTGCTGGTCGTCGACGATCTCCACTGGGCCGACGCCGACTCACTCACGCTGCTGGCGTTCCTGTGCCGCCGCCTGGCCGCCTCCCGGGTAGCGGTCGTGGCGGCCCTGCGGGCGTGGCCGCCCACCGCTCTGGACCTCGCGCGGGACCTGGAGGAGAGCGGGTGCGCGCGTACGGTTGAGCTCGAACCGCTGGGTGAGCGGTCCTCCGCCGCCTTCCTCGCCCGGCGGACCGGCCACGAGTTGCCGGCCCGGATGGCTCGCACAGTGTGGGCGATGTGCGCGGGCAACCCGCTGCTGCTCGACCACGTCGCGCGGCTGCTCGCCGATGGCGCGGACCTGGGCTCGCTGGAGACGCGATCGCCCGATCTCGCGGGCCGGGAGTTGCTGGTCCGGCGGTTCGTCGGGGCGACGCCCGAGGCGATGCGCTGCGCGCGGGCGGGCAGCGTCCTTGGGTTGTCGTTCGATCCAGGGGCGGCGATGGAGCTGGCGGGCCTGGACACCGAGGCGGGCGACGACACCGTCGCGGGTCTCCAGCGGGGGCGCCTCCTGCGGGAGGCTCCCGGCGGGCGGGTCGAGTTCGTCCATCCGCTGTTCCAGCAGATTCTCTACGAGGAGATGCCGACCTCGACTCGCTTACGGCTGCACGCGCTGGCGTTCGCCCTGCTGATGCGGCGGGGGTCGCGGGCCGAGGCGGCCGAGCACGCGCTGCGCGGGAACCTGGCCGGCGACCGGCATGCCGTCGCCGCGCTGGAACGGGTCGGCCGCGACGCGCTGGCCGCCGGCGCGACCGAGACGGCCGCGCGCTACCTGGCGGGCGCCCATCGCCTGGCCGGAGACCACGCCGACCCGGGGCTGGGGCTGGCCGCAGGCCAGGCCCTCATGGCGGTCGGCCGGGCCGCTGAGGCGGTCGCGCTGCTCGGGGCCGTCTCCCGCCATCCCGCCGCCGGCGTGGAAACTGCCGCGCAGGCCGCCTGGATGGCCGGCCGCGCCGGTTTCCTCGCCGGCGACCATCGACAGGCCGAACGCGACCTCGACCGGGCCGCCGAGCTGGCCGCCGAGCGGGCCCCTTCGATCGCCGTCGAGGCGCTGCTCGACCACGCCAACTTCCAGCACCTGATCCACGGAAGCCGGGCGCTCCCCTTCGCCGCCCGGGCCCGGGACCACGCCCGGGAACATGCGGCCGGCGTCGGCGCGGCCCTGCGCCGGAAGGTCGCCTCCGCGCACGGCTACATCGCCTACCTCGGCGCCGACCTGGCCGGACTCGACGAGGTCGTGCGGGCGGCCCGGGAGATCGAGGACGACCCGGAGGCCCAGCTGACCGACGTGCAGGGCACCTGGGGGGCGCTGAGCAACCACGCCTTCGCCGCCAAGTGGGCCGAGCGTTTCGACGAGTGCGAGCAGGCGTTCACCCGGGTGATCGCCGCCGCCGAGCGCGCCGGGGCGATCGGCACCCTGAGCATGCTGTACGCCTCCCGCGCCGAGTTCATGGTGCGCGTCGGCCGGCTCCGCGAGGCCTTCGCGAGCGTCGAGCAGGCCCGGGCCGTCAAGGATCTGGCCCCGATCTCGGAGCGCTACGTGGCCGCCGCCCAGACCTGGCTCCTGCTGCTGTCGGGCGACTTGGAGGAGTGCGAGCGACGCTGCGCCCAGGTCGAGCACAGCGCGTCGAACCTGAGCGACGTCGGCACCCTGATCGTCGTCTGGTACGTCCGGGGCCGCCGTGCCCTCCACGAGGGCGACCTCGCCACGGCCTGCACGCAGTTCGACCTGCTCGACGAGACGACCCAGCGGGTCGGCATCTTCGAACCGTGCCTGATCCCCTTCGCGCGGGACGCCGCCGTGGCGTACACGAGAATCGGGCGGCGCGAGTCAGCAGAGCGGCTGGTCGCGCGGCTCGAAGCGGTCTCGGCCTCGCTGCCCTGCGTCTGGCCGCGGATCGCGGCCGCGACCGGGCGGGCCCTCCTGGCCGACGACCCCGCCGTGGCGGAGGCCGAGTTCGCGACGGCCCTCGCCCTGCACGACACCACCGACCAGCCCTTCGAGAAGGTGGAGACCCAGCTCCTCTACGGCGCATGGCTGCGCCGGACCGGCCGGCCCGCGCGGGCCAGGCCGATGCTCGCCGACGCAGCGGCCACGGCCGCCCAAGCCGGGGCACGGTGGCTCGCCGCACGGGCGCAGGAGGAGCTCCGCCGCGCCGACGGCCGCCGCCGTACCACTGACCCTCAGGCGCTGACCCCCGCCGAGACCCGGACCGCGACCCTGGCCGCCCAAGGACTCAGCAACGCCGAGATCGCCGAACGGCTGTCGATCACCGTCAGAACCGTGGAGACTCACCTGAGCAGGGTGTACACAAAGCTGCGAATGTCCCGCCGCGACCTCATTCGGCGCGGTGTGACGCCCTAAACATCCGTGGTTCCCCCGATGCCCGGGTGAGCGGCCCGGTCCGATCCTGGGTGTACCGAACTCACCCGTTGATCCGGCAGGCCCCTTCAGGCGCTCATCGAGTTCGCGAATCTGTCTCGCGCGGTACGCACCTGCGTCTGAGAGCACCGTGGCACCAATTTCAAGGAGAAACATGGAGAAAGACAGCAGCGGATCGATGCCCCGCCGAAGCATGATCAGAACGGGCACGGCCGCCGGGCTCGGAGCCATCGGCCTGGCGGCGGTGACCGCGAGGCCGGCCTCGGCCGAACCAGCGCCCCTCTCCAGCGGTCTGTCGCAGAAGACTCCCCCCAACTGGAAACTCCCCGGCGAACAGATCACCTTCCAACCGGCCGACTTCGACGTTCTGGATCTGACCCTGCATGTCGTCCCCGAACTCAGGATCTGTGCCTTGGCGGTGAAGCTGGCGCAGGAAACCGGCGTCGTCTATCCCATCACGAGTCACGCGACCATCGCCGGCCTGCTACCCGGCAAGAAGTTCAGCGCCGCCGGGCATCACATCACCGCCGCGGCGATAAGCCGGTACGTCCCCGAAGAGTTCTTCCCCATCAACCACCCGGGCGAGTTGGCCGAGCGGCTCTACATGGCGCTGCTGCGGTGCCGCGCCGAGAGCTCGGCGCTGATGGCGCGGCGGTCCACGCCAGCCGGTGCGACACCGACGTCGGAGCAGTGATTCCGATGTCGACCACCCAGTACGCACTCTGCGACCCATCTATATGGACGGCGCTGTACAACGGCCCGAGCTTCGGGGCCATAAACCTCACCCACCGGCCGGGCGACGGGCTCGTGACCGTCGAATGGCGCCGGTACGGCGCGGACCCGCCGTTCTACGCCAATGGCACCGTGTACAACCTCAGCGGCACGACGACCATCTGGCACGGGGTGCCGACGGCGTACGTCCGGATCGAGGTCAGACCGATCGGACGTTTCGCCTACCTCATGGTCGCGTGAACGGGACGCTCAAGTGCTCGGACCCCGGGTAACCGGGGCCGCCCACTACCGGCGCGCGTCCGTGGTCGTCCAGCTCGGCGGGCTGGGGGCCTCGCCGTTGACGGCGGCCAAACTCCTGCCCCACCTGGACCCTCAGGAGGTGGCGTGGTCGAGGGGCGTGCTGTGGTCGGTGAGTCCTTGCGGTGATCCGTCGACCCTGTGCTCAGACTGGAAGCTCGGTGATGCTGAGGGCGAAGTCCGCGTTCCCCACCCCGTGGTTGGCGAGGCCCACCGTGACGACACCGGCTCCTTCCAGCCAGTGCGCCATTTTCAGGCCGCCGACGTCCAGCGGGCGCAGTCCGAGGCTCTCGATGAACGCCTCCACGCGTGCCTTGGCCGGCGCATCATCGCCGGCGATGAAGACGTCCGGCCGACCCTTCTCCAGGACATGGCGGAAGATGGTGTTGAACGCCTTCACCACGCCGGCGCCGGCGGGGGCCGCCTTGGCGACTTCCTGCGCGATGGAGGTCTCCTCGCGGTGGGCAAGCCCGTCGAACGTGGAATTGAAGGGATTGCTGATGTCGACGATGACCTTGCCCGCCAGAGCGTCCCCGTACTGGGCGACGACCGGCACGACGCCGTCGGACAACAGGGCCATGATGACGATGTCCCCGGCCGGGGCGGCACCCCACGCTCCCGTCGTGGCGCCGCCGCCGAGAACCCTGGCCAGGTCAGCGGCCTTGGACTGATCGCGGCCCATGACCTCGACGGTGTTACCGCCCGCTACCGCCCGTACGCCGATGGCGCGGGCCATGGTGCCGGTGCCGATGATGCTGATGCTGCTCATGAGATGTCCTGCCTGGTGGTGGTGGGGTGGTTCAGATGGCGGTGGTGCCGCCGTCGACGACGAGTTCCATGCCGTTGACGTAGCTGGAGTCGTCGGAGGCGAGGAAGAGGGCGGCGGTGGCGATTTCGTCGGGACGGCCCATCTGGCCGCGGGGGATGAGGGACTCGAACCGGCGCTTGGTGGCCTCGTCGAAGAGTTCCTCCTGCTTGGCGGTGGCGACCTGGCCGGGGGTCAGGACGTTGACGCGGATGCGGCGGTCCTTGAGCTCGTTGAGCCAGACGCGGGCCCAGGCCTGCTGGACGGCCTTGCTGCCGGCGTAGACGCTCCAGCCGGGGAAGGCGCCGAGGGAGGCGTTGGAGCCGGTCATGAGGATGGAGCCGCCGTCGTTGAAGAGCGGAAGGGCCTTCTGGACGGTGAACAGGGTGCCGCGGGCATTCAGCCCGAACCAGGTGTCGAACTGGGCCTCGGTGATCTCGCCGAGCGGAGCGGGCTCGCCCCCGCCTGCGCTGGCCCACAGCACGTCGATGCTGCCCTTCTCCTGCTTGACAGTGTCGTACAGGCGGTCCAGGTCGTCCAGGTCGGCGGCATCGCCCTGGACGCCTGTGACGTTGCGGCCGATCTGCTTCACGGCCTCGTCCAGGGCGTCCCGGCGGCGGCCGGTGATGAAGACGTGCGCTCCCTCGTCGACGAACAGTTTCGCGCCGGCCAGCGCCATGCCGGTGGTGCCGCCGGTGATGACCGCTACCTTGCCGTCAAGCTTTCCCATGTTGCTCCTTCAGGTCGGTGATGCGTGCGCACCTGGGACGACGGCGTTATGTACACCGTTCGGTGTGCTTACCGTATGGGGCGGGCGGCCGGGGCGCAAACTTAAGTACACCGATCGTTACCCAGCTCGGGTACCATGGACCCGTGACGGAGTTGGAGAAGGGCCCCAGGGGCCACCGCCGCGGCCGGGGCGCCCGCGAGCGCATCCTGAGCGCGTCCCGGCAGCTGTTTCGCGAGCAGGGCATCAACCGCACCGGCATGGAGCAGCTGTGCGCGGCGGCCCAGGTGTCCAAGCGCACGGCCTACCAGCACTTCACCGGCAAGGACGAGATCGTCGCCGAGTATCTGCGCCGGTTCGACCCCTCCGTTCTGTCCGGCGTGTTCGACCGCACCGACCTGACGCCCCGCGAACGGCTCCTCGCCGCCTTCGACATCCCTCCCAGCACCCCCCTGTGCCCCTACATCGCCGCCGCCGTCGAACTCCACGACCCCCAGCACCCCGCCTCCCAGTACGCACGCGACTACAAGAAAGCCGTCGCCGCGCGGCTCGCCGACACCGCCCGCGAAGCCGGCGCCGCCGAGCCTGAACAGCTCGGCGAGCAGCTCGCGCTGCTCATCGACGGTGCCGCGGCGCGCACCCGGGTTCTCGACGCCGACGCCTTCCCCACCGCCGCCGCCATCGCCGCCGTCCTCATCGACAACGCCATGCCCACCTCATCTCCTGGGCAGGCCGGCGATGACCGCAGAACCACCGGGTCTGCTCCCGTTCCGGTGGGAGGCCGGTGAGGGCCCGATCATGGGCTTCGCGGGCCAGGCGAACGCGCCAACGCCCAGCTCAAGTAGTGGCGCATCCCGCACAACGGGTCTGTCCAGTGGACGGCTCCGGCCCGTGATCGGTGGTGGCGCTGGATGATCCCTGCCGGGCTGTGTCGTGCTGAAGATCGACGATCTTACGGATTTCGTGTTCGCGGGACTGTCCGCCCTGGTCATCGAGGGCGTAGCGGACGAGGGTGACCGCATCCGGGTGATGGCCCGTACGCGTGACGAGCCGATGCCGTGCCCTGCGTGCGCGGGGCTACGCGGTCGGACGGTGAAACAGCGGCCCGGTGGCTGGCCGCCTCCGGATCTCCGCACGAAAGTGGGCGTGACCGCCGAGACGATCACGCCCACCTTCTCACTCCGGGGTCAGCTCAGTGGCCGCCACGGGCCGTGCGGGTTGCCCGGCTCCTGGTTGCGGGTCCACCACTTGGCCTCGTACCGCTTCCTGTCGTGCTCCGCCACCTCGCCGGCGACGAAGATGCGGCTCGCGGTCCAGACGGCGGTGCCGTCGGCGGTCGTGGTGATCTCCTGCCACGGCCCGTACGGGTCGCCCGGCTTCTGGTTCTGCGTCCACCACGACGCCCGCCAGACGGCGCCGCGGTAGGTCACCTCGTGCCCCGCCGTGTAGACCGTCCTGGCGTCCCATTCGGGCTGCGACGGCGTCGCGTCCACGGTGAAGGTGCTGACGGCGCTGCGGGTCACGTGGCCCGCGGCGTCGCGCAGCTCGGCGTACCACTCGTAGGAGCCGCCGCCCTTGAGCCCGTTCAGCACCACCGAGACCTGCTCGGCGCCGACCGCGGTGCGCACGTCCCCGACCTGCCGGCGCGCGCCGGCCGCGGCGGTGAGCGCCTTGGCCGTGAGGGTCCGCTTCGTGGTGCCACCGAGGTCGATCTCCAGGGCGAAGTTCTCCGAGTCCGCGCCGTGGAAGCCGGGGATCGCGCCCGCCGGCACGTCGTGGTGCCAGTTGCCGTCGGACGTTGCCTTGCCCAGCAGGGGCGACCAGGTGTTGAAGTAGATCAGGTCGTTCTCGGCGTCGACGCTGATGTGCTTGAGGTACTCCTGGCCGCCGTACACGCGCGACTGGTAGTCGGTCAGCACGCCGTAGACGCGGTTGCCGCCCGCCGTCTGCCGCCAGGCGACGCCGGTGCCGGCGATGTGGCCGCCGAGCACCAGCTTGACGTTCGGGTACGGATCGATCAGCGCCTGGGTGACGTTGCCGTTGGACCAGCCGTTGACGCCCTGGTTCACCGAGTTGTGGTTGGCCAGGATCACCGCGTGGTCCGGGTGGGCCTCGATGACTTTCTTGCCCCAGGCCAGCCCGGCGTCATCGGCGTTGTCGGCGGAGAAGAAGCCGACGGTGAGCAGCAGCAGCTTCGCCCCGTCGATCTCGGCCGTGTAGTAGTAGTTGTCGATGTCGTCGCTGCCGCCGAACGTCCAGGGGCTGCCTTCGAGGCTCTTCTCGAAGCGCTCCATGGGGAAGTACTTCGGCAGCATGACGCGGCCGTTGCGGGCATCGGAGTAGTCGTGGTTGCCCCACGAGATCATGTAGGGCAGTTTCGCGTCCTCCAGGGCCCGCGCCGACGGCTCGGCGTTGACCCACTGGTACTCCTGCGACAGGTACTCGCGGTTGACCCAGTCGCCCGACTGCAGCACCAGCTTGGTCTTGCGCTCCTTCGCGACCTCGGCGACGTACGCGAACTGGTGCGTCATGAGGTCCGGGGTCGCCTGCGCGTACAGCTGGGAGTCCGGCACGTGGTCGAACGCCCAGTCGTAGCGGTCGGCGGTGGGCATCGACTCGATGTCGTCACCCTCCTGGCCGGGCATCGCGGTCAGGCCGCGCCAGACCAGCAGGTGCAGCCTCCCGCCTGACACGACGTTCTCGCCTGCGCGGGCGGTCACGTCGAGCTGGATCTCGCCGCCGGACGGGTCGGAGCCGGTGTCCTTCAGGATCCAGCGGCCGGCCGCGTGGTCGTACACGTGGGCCGAGATCGTGCGGTCGTCGCCCGAGCCCGTCCAGGTCAGGTGGAACTCCTGCTGCGCCGCCTGCTCGGCGGTCAGGGAGATCTCGTAGACCTGGTACGGGTTCTCGTTCGTGCCCTCGGTCGTCGGCAGCAGTTGCTCGCTGACGGTGCCGCTGTCCGGCTTCAGCGCGTCGGGCACCCGGTCAGGGGTGGTCCCGGTGCGTACCACGACGTTGGAGCCGGTCAGCGGGATGGTCGGGCCGGCGTGGAACGTGGCCTCCACCCGCTCGCGGTCCTTCGTCCGCGGCGTCGCGCTCAGCGTGACGCTCGGGTTCTGCCCGGTCGCCGACTCGGCGTCGTCGCCGACCTCCGGGGAGGCGGGCGCCACGGTGTCCTTGACCGTGACCGGCACCTCGACCGGGGTGGCGACGTCGCGCCCGCCGGAGCCGGGCTTGCCCGGCTTGCCGGCGGCGGCGGCCGTCACCGTGAGCGTCTGCTCGCCGTTCTCGTTCACGGGCACGGGGACCGTGAACGACCCGGCGTCCACCTGCTGGGTGAGCACCTTCTCGCCGGCCACCTGCGCGGTGAGCACGGCGCGCCGGCTGACGGTGCCGGTCACCTCGACCAGCCCGGCCTCCAGCGAGCTGCCCGCCCGCGGGGTGCCGACCATCAGCATCAGGCGCTCGTCCTTACGCTCGACCCGCTCGCCGAAGCTCACGGCGTCGCCGAACAGGTTCGCGTACCGGAAGGACTCGAAGGCCGGCGTGAAGGCCACGCCCGCGATCTGCACCTCGTCCACCAGGCCGCGGAACGGCGTCCGCAGGGTGCCGTCGTCGGTGTAGGAGTCGCCGATCGTCGTCTGCACGGCCGGGTCGGAGAACGTGCTGCGGTACTCGACCATCTGGCTGTGCACCTCGCGGCCGTCCACGAACACCGAGTACGTCATGCCGTCGTAGGTCTGGGTCACCAGGTGCGGCCTGCCGTCGGCGGGGAAGGCGAAGCGGTGGCTCAGGTCGACGTCGCCGAACTCGAAGCTGTTGCCCGCAAGGCGCGTGCCGACCTGCTTGTCGGCCGGTCGCACGCCCTGCCAGAAGGTGAGCTGCCCGTCACCGGTCGCGCTCTCCTTCGCGATCACGGGAGCCGCCGCGCCCAGCGCGGCCAGGTCCTCCTCGGTGACGGAGTACACGCCGCTGATCGCGATGCGGTCGTGGCCGCCGCCGACGTCGCCCGGGTACTGCAGGCGCGAACCCGCGAACCGGGTCTGGCCGGTGCCCCGCTCGGAGGCGTCGGTGGCCAGGGCGTCGCCGACCACGAGGCCGGTCCGCCGGCCCGTGGAGTCGGTACGGCTCTCGCCGCTGGCGGTGGCGCTGGCGAAGTGCTCGACCAGCGCGTACTGCTCGCCCCACACGTCCGTGGGGTCGTTGCCCGCAGCGCCGCCGCCGAAGTAGGCCCACAGCTGGCGCGCCGACTCGGCGGGCAGGCTCGGCACCCGGACCCACACGGTCGAGGTGCCGCCCGGCTGCCAGGTCTCCACCTCGTGCGGCAGGGGCGCGCCGTCGGCGCCGAAGAAGGCCAGCTCGTCCCGCTCGACGTCGGGCGTGGACGGGATGCGCAGCTGCACGGGCGTACCGGTGAAGTCCGAGGCGGTGTCGTTGCGCACGGTGACCGCCTGGCGGGCGGTCGCGCCGGCGTCGGCCCAGGCCACGGTCCTGCCGTCGGTGGAGACGAGGCCGCCCAGCTCGCGCAGCCGCCGCTCGGCGTCCTCCAGGCGCTTCAGCCCGGTCAGGGCGCCGCGCTGCGCCTCGGTGAGGGCGTTGACGGCGGCGCGCGCGGCGGCCACCGCCTCGGCGTCCGCAAGCCTGACGTCTTCCGGCAGCTTGCCGAGCTGGGCGTCGACCGGCGAGATGGCGCGGTCGATGCCGAAGCCCTCGAACAGGCGCGGCACGCCGCGCTCGCGGATGTCGTAGACGTTCACCGTGAGGCGGTCGGCGGTGACGTCGATCGCCGTGAAGTTCTCGCCCGCCTGCTCACCGGTGCGGTCGAACAGCCGCAGGTACGGCTCCAGCTCCACCCCCTGCGGATCGGTCGCCTGCCTGTAGTGCTTGGCCCCCGCGGTGTTCGGCAGGAAGTAGATGGTGCCCTTGGGGTCCACCGCGTACTCGACGCGCTTCCCGTTCCGCACTTCGGTGATCTTGGTGGTCTCGACGGGACGGGCCCCCTGGACCCCGTCGGGGTCGGCGGCCAGCACCTTGGACCGGCTCATCACGTGGTCGTGGCCCTGCAGCACCAGGTCGATGTCCAGCTCGTCGATCACCGGCACGAGCGTGCGGCGCATCGCCATGACGTCGCCGTCGTCCAGGTGGTTCGCCGTGGTGTAGGTGCCCTTGTGCATGACCAGGACCAGCCACGTGGCGCCGGCGTCGCGGGCGGCCTCGGCGTCGGCCTTCAGCCAGTCGAGCTGCTTGCCGGAGATGCCCTCGGCGCCGCCCTCGTTGGTGTTGAGCACCATGAAGTGCGCGTGGTTGTAGGTGTAGGAGTAGTACACGCCGGCGGAGCGGTCCTGGTCCTGCGGGCCCTCCAGCGTGAAGTGGTCGGCGAACGCGTTCTCGTGCGCGTCGTGGTTGCCCGGCGCCGGCGCGAGCGTGGTGTTCAGCAGGCTCGGGCGGGCGGAGTCGAGCAGGTCCTTCCAGTCCTGCTCGCGGTCGCCCGCCTCGACGACGTCGCCGTTGTGCATGACGAACTCGGCGTCGGGCACGTGCTTGAGCGCCTTGGCGATGGTCTGCGCCGACAGCTCCGCCTCGGCCAGGTTCTGCGACTGCGTGTCGGTCAGGTCGATGAACGTGAAGTCCTCCTCCCCGCCCTTCGCCGTGACGAACGTGCCGGTCGCGCTCCACACCTGCTGCTCGGCGTCGCCCACCCGGTAGTAGTAGGTGGTGCCGGGCTTGAGGTCGCGGGCGACGGCGCGGAAGAAGCCCTCCCCGTCCTCGCTGTCCTCGCGCTGCGCCTCGACCGTGACCGTGGCCGAGCCCTCGGGGAACTCGCGGTCCGTGCTCAGCACGGCGGCGCCGCTGCTGTCCAGCGTCGAGTACCAGGTGAAGGCGCGCTGCGTGCCCGGGTCGCCGTAGAAGGTGGTGGCGATCCGGTTCGGGGCCTCGGCCGGGGAGACGTACTTCGGCACGGGGTGGCCGGCCTGGGCGTCCCAGCTCCACTTCTCGGCGAAGTCCCAGCCGAGCGCGGTGTAGGTGGCCTGGCGCGCGAGCGCGTCGGCCGCCGTGTCGGTCCCGTGCTGGTTCTTGGTGCCGGGGCCGGTGACCGGGTTGCCGCCGATGGTGATCGCGCCGTTGGCGAGGTTGCTCTGCGCGGTCCAGCCCTCGTAGCCCGTGTAGCCGACGACGCGGCCGGCGAAACCGTCGATCTTGCCCTGGTAGGCGATCGTGCCGGAGAGCGCGACGTTGCCCGTGTACGAGCTGCCTGAGCCGGGATTGCCCGGGTAGGCCACGACGTGCGCGGCGTCGATGCCCCGGGTGCCGTTCGCGCCGCCGTCGGCGGCCACGGTGAGGTCCGCCTCGACGAGGTTGTTGCGGATCGACACGCCGTTGTTCGCGTACGACACCAGGCCCGCGGGCATCTTGTCCGCGCTGACCGTGGCGCGTACCCGGTTGTCGCTGACCGAGCCGCCGCGCAGCTCCGCGACCAGGCCCGCCACCTTCTCAGCACTCGTGGCCGTGAGCTCGGCGTCGAGCACGGTGTTGCCCGTCAGGGTCGCGTTCGTGGCGACGACGGCCAGGCCGGCCACGAACCCGGCGCGCGTGCCGCCGTCGGCCGTGACGCCCGCCAGGGTGAGGCCGCGGATGGTGCCGCCGTCGAGCCGGCGCACCAGGCCGAGCCGGTCGGCCTCGCCGCCGGCGCTCTCCTGCGGGCCGTACACCAGGCCGCTGATCTTGTGCCCGGCACCGTCAAGCACGCCCTCGAAGCGGTTGATGCCGCCGAACGGCTGACGCCCGGCGAAGTCGAGGTCGGCGGTCAGCACGAAGTGCCTGTCGCCGGTGTAGCGGGCGTTGCCCGCGTTGAGCTGGGCGGTGAGATGCTCCAGGTCCTCGGGGGAGCCGATCTCGTAGGGCTGCTCCGCGGTGCCGCTGCCGAACAACGTCTGACTGTACTGCGGCACCGGGTGGCCCGCGGCGTCGTCCCAGCGCCAGGCGTTGGTGAAGTCCCAGCCCAGGCCCTCGTACGTGGCCCGCTGCGCGAGCTGCCCGGCCGTGGCGTCCGTGCCGTGCTGGTTCTTGGCGCCGGGGCCGGTGACCGGCTGCCCGGCGATGGTGATCGCGGCGTTGGCCAGGTTGTTCTCGGCCGTCCAGCCGTCGTAGCCGGTGTAGCCGATGACGCGGCCCACGAACCCGTCGGCCTTGCCCTGGTAGGCGATCGAGCCGGACAGCGCGACGTTGCCGGTGAAGGCGGAGCCGTTGGGCGTGCCCGGATAGCCGGCGATGAGGCCCGCGTCGATGCCGCGCGTGCCGCCCTCGCCGCCCGGGGCGGCCACCGTCAGGTCGGCCGCCGCCAGGTTGTGCCGGACCTGGGAGTTCTGGTTGACGTACGCGGCGATGCCGGCGGGCATCTTGGCCGCGCTCAGGGAGCCGGTGACGAGGCTGTCCTCGATGGTCCCGTTGTGCAGCTCGGCGGCGATGCCGCCGACCTTCTCGGCGCTGGTCGCCGTGAGCTGCGCGTTCTTCACGGAGGTGCCGGTGATGGTGGCGTTGGTGGCGATGACGGCGACGGTGCCGATCCACCCGTTGGTGCTCGTGCCCGCGTCGGCGCGCACGCCGTCGAGGGTGACGTTGCGGATCGTGCCGCCGTTGAGCCGGCGCACCAGGCCCAGGCGGTCGGCCTCGCCGCCCGCCGACTCCTCCCGTACGAGGGTCAGATCGCTGATCGTGTGACCCGCGCCCTCGAACGTTCCGGTGAAGGTGTTGATGCCCCCGAACGTGCCTCCGCCGAAGTCGACGTCGGCGGTCAGCCGGTAGGCCGCGCCGCCGTGGCCGCCCGGGTCCCCGTTGATCGCGCCGGCGACCGTGCGCAGGTCGTCGGCCGTGTCGATCTGGTACGGGTCGCGGGGGGTGCCGGCGCCGTCGATCCCGGGCAGCGGGTCCGCCGCCTGGGCCGCTGCCGGTAAGCCGGCCCCGATGGTGAGGACGGCGCCGAGCACGGCGGTGACCCGGGCGAGGGCGCGGGTGCGTGACAGGACATGGGATTGCATGCGGGGAGTTCATCGATCATCGATGAATGCGTTCCGGATGGTCGGTGACGCCAGCATGAACATCGCAATCCACTACATATCGGGTCCTTGGTGGTGTTTCGTACAGGGTGGGTTTGCTTGTGACCGCCGTTCGAGGAAGATCGGAGATGCCCGCGGCATCGGCACGGGAGGGACGGCATGGGCCGACGGCAGAAGCCACTCGACGGCTCCACCGAAGCCGAGCGCTTCGCCCTGCGATTACGCGAGCTGCGGGCCGGGCGGGGTTTCACCATCCGGCGGCTGGCCGACAAGGCCGGCTACGCGCCCAGCACCCTGTCCAAGGCGGAGTCAGGGGATCAGCCGCCGTCGTGGGAGGTGACGGAGGCGTTCGTCCAGGCGTGCGGGGAGGATCCGGCCGGCTGGCGATCCGACTGGCTGGCTGCCAACGCCGCCTCCCTGAAGGACAGCGAGCCCACCGCCCCCGCGGATGAGCCCGTGCCCCGGCCGCCCGCGCGCCGAGGGCGGCTCTACGCCCTGATCGGCGGAGGGCTGGTCGTCGCCGTGCTCCTCGGCGTCCTGGTCCGGGTGCTGATCCCCGGCCAGCAGCCGGTCTCCTCCGCGGCTCCCCCGCCCGAAAGGACGGGGGAGTGGCGCGAGCTGACGGAGGCGCTTCCTGACCCCGGCGACCCCCGCGACGGCATGGACCCCATCCGTACCGGCTGCGGCTCCCCGGACGTCGCCGCGACGGTGATCACCCTGGACGACGTGCCGGTCCGGCTGCCGGTGTCCCGCTTGCGGCCGGGGTCGTATTGCGCGTAAGCCGCCGACGCGGTCAGCAGCAGGCCGGCGGCCAGCGTGACGGCCGTGAGGGCTCGGTACATGCTCTTCCTCCTTCGAGGTGTGGGGGACGTGACCTTGAGGTTTCCCTGTCCGCCCGCCACGAGGAAGGCCGCCCGAACAACCGTGAACAATCGAATATCCGCCGAGAACGCCCGGCTCGCCGCAGATTCCGGGCTGTGCGGGCCGGGGTTCTTCGACCAGGCCGACGTGGGCGCCGCCGGCGTCGTCGCCGGCCGTGGTGAGGACCGCGTCCAGGAGCCCGGGGGAGCGGGCGTCCATGTCGTCGCGGCGCAGCTCGCGAAGCAGCGGGTGCCTTCCGGGCGGGTGCGGGTGACGCCGGCGTCCCGCAGTGCCCAGGATCAGGGGTCAATCCCCAGGCCGATGGCGGTCAACGTATGGATCGCGTGGCGTCCTCGTCCGCTGGACCGCTGACCGCATCGCCGTCCCGGACGACGCGGTGGCACAGATTCCGGTTCCCGGACCGTCCACCGGTCGCCGCTACTGCCGGCCGCCCGCTCCTGCGGCCTCCTTGGATTCGACAGAGCCGATCTCGAGCGCCGCGACCGCGTGCTGCCAGGCCGGGTCGGCCGGGTAGAGCTGCGAACGCAGATACGCCCAGACCATGGCGCGGAGCACGGCGACCCGCGCCGGGTTCTCGTCGGAGGTCTCCGCCGCGTCATAGCCGGAGATGCCGCCGAGGATGTGCTCCGCGCCGTGCATCATCAGCAACGTCTTGGGGCCGGGGGCCAGCGTGTACGCGTCCCAGCGGTAGCTGAGCCGGTCGGAGAACATCGGGTTGAGGTCTCTGTCTCCCGCGACCACCAGCGCCGGCGCGGTCATCGTGCTGAAATCGGTGTACTTGTTGACCGGGTAACGGTCGAGCATCTCCTGGTTGGTGTGCTCGTCGGCGACACCGGGCGCGGCGAGGATGACACCGGCCTTGATCCGGGCGTCGGGCAGATGCACGCGGCTGCCGTCGGCCGGGTCGGTGGTCCGCATACCGAGCAGCATCGCGGCGGTGTGCCCGCCCAGCGAAAACCCGGCGACCGCCACCCGCCTGCGGTCGAGGCGAGTACGCCCAGGAGAACCGGGGTCGGCCATGAACGTCGACCGTCCCAGGCCGGGAACGGCGGCCTCGATCTCGTCGAGGTGATCGAGGATGAAGCTCATGTCCTGGGCCCGGGTCTTCCAGAACAGTGGCGCCTCGGGGTGGTCGGTCTCGCGCAGCCCCAACACGGTGGAGTCGAGGTGGGTGGGCTGGATGACCACGAAACCGTGCGCGGCCCAGAAGTCGACGAGCGGGCCGCAGCCACGCAGTGACGACAGGAAGTTCGAGGCGCCGTGACCGTGCGACATCAGGATGATCGGCAGGTTCCCGCCGACCGCGGGAACGTTGACCTTGATTTCCAACGGCACCGGGCGGCCCGGCACCTCGAACGCGATCGGACCGAAGGTGAGGACCTGGTTCGGCTCGCTGACGGGGATGTTGCCCGCGTCGGCGTACGAGGTCGGGGTGACCATCCCGTGCCCGTTCGGGCCCGTGGGGCTCGCCTGCGAGGGCTCGGCGACGGCGGCGCCCGCCGCGATCGCCGCGGTGCCGATCAGGGCCGCCCGCCGGGTGAACGCCCCGCTCCTCGGCTTCGAACTTTCCTCTCCGCATGGCGCCGTGTCAGACATGAACGATCTCCCTCACAACTACGGATGGGTCCACCGAACGCATTGGCCACCCAGGCGGTGGTAACGGCGAGGTGCCCGGCACAGAACAGGGCCCCACGGTCAGGCGGATCCGTGTAGCCCCGGTGATGAGAGCGACAGGCATCAGCTGCTCCTTCTTTGAGGTCGTGATCGAGCGAAGCTGCGCTCGTCGTGGGTCGGCTTGTATCGCGGACCCAGGCAAACTTCCCATTACGGCTGTTGTTGGCCACCGGCTCACGGTCAGAACGTGACGACGGCTTTGAAACGCATCTCGCCGGCCGCGGCTCGCTGGTAGGCGTCGTTGACGCGCTCCAGGGGGAACAGCTCAACCATCGGCTTGACGTGGCCACGGGCCACGATGTCGAGGGCTTCGGCGAGGTACTCCAGGCCGTTGTGGGCAGAGCCGATCACCTGGTAACTGTGCGTGGTCAGCGGCAGCGCCGGCAGGATCATCTCGTCCTCGGCCAGGCCCATCAGCACGAGCTTGCCCCAGGGCCGCAGGCCGGCCATCGCATCGACGGCGGCGGCGTGCGAGCTGCTGGTGTGCAGCAGCACGTCGGCCCCGCCGATCTCCTTGAGCGCGGCACCGTCGGCGACGACGTCGTCGGCGCCGAGTTCTCGGGCGAGCGCGTGCTTGCTCAGGCTGGCGGTCACCGCAATGACGTGGTAGCCGGCGGCCTTCGCGAACTGGATCGCGAGGTGGCCGATGCCGCCGACGCCGACGACGGCGACGCGGGCTCCCGGCCTGGCGTCGGCGCGGCGGATGCCGGCCCAGGTCGTGTAGCCGGCGCACATCGTGGGCGCGGCGTCCTCGTAGGTGATCCCGTCCGGAAGCAGGACCGTCCCGCCGATGTCGGCGACCGCGTACTCGGCCAGGGCACCGTCGACGTTGACGCCGGTCAGCGTCGGGCTCGCGCAGTTGCCGGCGGTGACGAAGCTGTTGGGGTGCTCCTCGCGGCAGAAGTCGCAGGCGCCGCAGCGCTTCTGCATCATCGGCAGCCCCACACGGTCGCCGACCTTGCGCTCGGTCACGCCCGCGCCCAGCGCCACCACCTCGCCGACGCCCTCGTGCCCCATCAGCAGCGGGAACTCCCGGAACGACAGGACCCCGTGGGCCATCCACAGGTCGGTGCCGCAGATCCCGCACGCATGGACGCGCACCAGCACCTCACCCGGCCCCGGCTCCGGCACGGCCCGCTCCCGCACCTCCCAAGCGGCCTTCGCATCGGGGACGATGACGGCCTTCATCTGCTTCGTCATTGGCGAAATCCCTTCTCTTGCGCGCAGCGGCGGGCCGGATGGCCACTCACCCACTGGGCTTCTACGGCTGTGGGCCCCTTCCCGGGACACGCGTTCATGCTCGCCGCCCCCGCACCGCAGGCGCATCGGCGAACATCACCTAGGAACGTCGCCTACATTTCCCAGAACTACGGGCGCACCGTCGTGACCGGCGCCTACGCCAGGCGCATGTCCCTGAGCTGGCGGCGCGAGGTGATGTCGAGTTTGCGGAAGATGTTGCGCAGGTGAGCGTCGACGGTGCGCGAGCTGAGGAAGAGCTGTGCGGCGACCTCCTTGGAGGTCGCGCCCGAGGCCACCAGCTTGGCGATGCGCAACTCCTGGGCGGTGAGCGCGTCGAAGGGCCGGGCGGACCGCTTGCGGACAGGCTCGCCCATCGCACGCAGCTCACCGGCGGCACGGGACGCGAAGCCGTCCGCGCCGATGTCGCAGAGCAGCGTATGGGCGGTGCTGAGCTGCTCGCGCGCGTCTTGGCGGCGGCGCTCGCGGCGCAGCCATTCGCCGTAAACGAGATGGGCGCGGGCGAGGTGGGACACCGTCCGGCCGCTGGCAAGCCGCTCGATCGCCTCACGGTACAGCTCCTCCGCCGCTGGGCCGGTGCTGATCAGCGCTCGTGATCGCGCCGCCAGCCCGAGCGCCCAAGGGGCACCGGTGGCGCGTGCCTGAGCGTCGAGCCGCTCCAGCGCCGCGGCCGCACCCGCGGGCCGACCGGCGCGGACCGCGGCTTCCACCACTTCTGGCAAGGCCGCGCCGGCGTGCACCATCTCGTCGGACTCCCGGACGCGTTCCGCGGCGGCGAGGGCGGCTTCGTAACGGCCCAGCCCGTTGCTCAGCACGGCCAGCGCGTAGTCGGCGATCGTGAGCGCGGTGCCCTCGCCGCGCCGGGTGGCGTCCTCCAAGCTCATGCGGCGCAGCCTGGCGGCCGCGTCCTGGTGCCCGCTCCAGGCAGCGAGCAGCAGCCTCCCGTGGGGGATGGGCGCGGCGCCGGTCGCCTGGGCGATCGCGTCGCTCTCATCGACCAGGCCGGCCACGCGGGCAAGCCCGCCCGTGTGGGTCAACACCACCGCGGAGAGGTTGAGCGCGAACGGAAGCGTCGTCAAGGCGCCGGTTTCCCGGGCGAGCCGCATGTAGCGGTCGGTGAGGGCATGGATCGCGGTGTCGTCCCACAGCGCCATCGCCGCGTGGCTGGCCAGCCACTCCCACCGCAGCTCGCCATCTTCGGCGGATCGCGCCGGGGCCGCGAAGGACTCCACCGCCCGGCGCAGCCGGGGCACGCTGTCGGCGTAACCTTGCAGAAAATAGGTCACCAGGCCGTCGAGCAGCAGGTCCAGAGGTCTCGGCGGCGTGGGCGGCGGGGGTGCGGTCCTGGCGGCCTCGGCCACTTCGACGACTCCGTGGCCCTCCGCGAGGGGACCGGCGAGCATCGCAGCCTCGAGCGCGTACAAGTAGCTTTCCCGGGATTGCGCGGCGTCGAGCGGGCCGAGCAGCTTGGCCGCGTCCAGCAGCATCCCGGGCACGTCGTTGCCGCGGGTCGTGTGAAAGGCGATCTGTGCCCGCAGGAGCGCCGCCCGGGCGTGGCGGAGCGGGTCGAGTGGCCCGCTCGTGGCGGTGGAGAGCAGGTTCAGGGCAGCGTCGGACGCGCCCGCCCAGTGCTTGGCGCGGGCGGCGTCCAGCGTGCGCCGAGCTCGGCCGCCGGGCTCGGAGGTCAGCTGCGCCGACCGTTCCAGGAACGCGGCCGCCGCCGCGTGCCCGCCCCGCGCCCGTGCCCGGTCGGCGGAGAGCTGCAGCTCCGCCGCGATCGCGTCGTCGGTGCCGAGCACCGACCGCGACCGATGCCAGGCGCGGCGGTCGGGGTCAGCCCGCGCGTCGGTTACGGCGGCGATCGCGCCGTGCGCCCGGCGGCGGTCGGCCGGCGCGGCGGCCCGGTAGGCCGCCGAACGCGCCAGCGGGTGCGTGAACCGCACCCGGGAGTCGATCGCCAGCAGCCCCGCGGCCTGTGCCGGCTCGGCGTCCTGCGGTCCAAGCCCGAGGTGGCCGGCGGCACGCAGCACCAGTGCGGCGTCGCCGGCCGATTCGGCCGCCGCCACCACCAGGAACAGCCGGGTCGCCGTCGGCAGGGCGGCGGTACGACGCCGGAAGCTTTCCTGGATCCCGTTCGGGACGCTCAGGGCGGCCGGCAGGCCGAACCCGCCGGCGAGCTCCGTGGGCCCGGCGTACCGGCTCAGCTCCAGCAGCGCCAGCGGATTCCCCCGAGCCTCGGCGAGGACGCCGTCGCGTACGTCGTCGTCGAGCGGCTCGTGGATCACCGCGGTCAGCAGGGCCCGGGCGTCGCCGTCGGCCAGGCCTTCGAGGCGTAGCTCGGGTAGGCCGGCGAGCAGCCTCCCGGCGTCACCGCCGGGTGCGGGGTCGCGCAGTCCGAACATGAACGCGAGCGGCTCGGCGTGCAGTCGCCGCGCCACGAACGCCAGCGTCTGCAGGGAGGTCGTGTCGAGCCACTGGGCGTCGTCCACCAGGCACAGCAGCGGTCGCTGCCCCGAAGCCTCGGCCAGGAGGCTGAGCGTGGCCAGCCCTACGAGGAACGGGTCGGGCCGGCCGCCGGTGCGGCGTCCCAGCGCCACCCCGAGGGCGATCTGCTGCGGCTCGGGCAGTGTATCGAGGCGGTCGAGGAGCGGGGCGCACAGCTGGTGCAGCCCCGCGAACGCGAACTCGATCTCCGCCTCGACTCCCGTCGCGTGCAGCGTCCTGAATCCGGACGCGGCCTCGCGGGCGTGGGCCAGTAAAGCCGTCTTGCCGATGCCGGCCTCGCCGCGCACGACCAGGACGCCGCCGCGGGCGTTCCGCGCCTCCGCGACCAGCCGCTCAACTGCCTCGCGCTCAGTCCGCCGACCTCTCACCCAGGCAGCGTAATGCGTCATGACACGCCGTCATACGTAGCGGCGACCTGTGGCCGTTCCCGCGTTCGTCCGCCCGGGTGACCGCCTCATATGGATCGGCGGCCGGCACGTGCCCGGATCTTCCGGGGAGACACCGACGAACGTCGGCCCGACCACCGAGGCGGAACTCGCGAGCATCCAGCGCGGCACCGCCGAGGACGTCGACGCGGCCGTCCAGGCAGCGCGGCGGGCGTTCACCGACCCGTGCTGGTCCGGCGCCGGCTCCGATCGCCGCGGCCGGAACCTCCCCCAGATCGCCGACATGGGGGTTATTCCGGCAGCAGGTGTGACACGAGGGTACGCGCCCATTCGGGGGAGAGGGCCTGGTCGGTGAAGACGGCCCGATAGTAGAGGGGGGCGAGCAGGGCCTCTATGGCGCGTTCGACGGTCGGAACCTGGTTGCCCCGCGCCTGTTCCCGTTCGATGATGGCTTCGAGCTGTCGCTGGCGCTCCATGCGGCATACGCTGGCGCCTTCCCCGCCCGTGCCGACGATGGCGCGTACCAGCGCGAGAGTGTCCGGGTCGCTGAGGTCCTTGGCGAGGTCGTAGGCGTAGCGTTCCAGGTCCTCGCGGAGGCTTCCGGTGTCGGGGACCACGAGATCGCCGGAGAAGCGGCTGGTCGCGACGTCGGCGAGCAACTCGGCGACGGAGCCCCAGCGGCGATAGACGGTTGTTGCGTGCACGCCCGCGCGCGCGGCGATGACGGGGATCGTCACCGCATCGCCGGCCTCGTCGGTGAGTAGGTCCTTGACCGCCTGGTGGACGGCCGCCCGGACCCGGGCCGAGCGGCCTCCGGGCCGACCGTCCGTGCGCGGCGGGGAGCTCTGAGCTGGCATGCCGCCATTATTGCATCGATCGCTGCTTTTAATTCGCAGTCATCACTGCTTTTGTGGTACGTTCACAGCCACTAACGCAACGATCACTGCGAGGTAGTCATGTCTGTTGACAGCTCCGGTGCCGTGTCCTCCGGCACCGCACCGCCCGTCGTTGGTCCGCACCGCCGGCCGTGGCGAGGTGCCTTCTCGTCCGTGACCGCCATCCTGGTGCTCTTCCTGGCCGCTTCCAGCGCGCCGTCGCCGATCTATGTGATCTACCAGCAGCAGTGGCGGTTCACGGCATGGGTGCTGACCGTGGTCTTCGCTCTCTATGTGTTCGGCCTGCTCGCCTCGTTGCTCGTCGTGGGAGCGCTGTCGGATCATCTCGGCCGTCGGCCGGTGCTCGCCGCCGCGATCGGGCTGGAGGCGGTCGCGCTGGTGTTGTTCCTGGTCGCGGGGGACGTGTTGGTGCTGTCGGCAGCCCGGGTGCTGCAGGGCGTCGCGACCGGGGCGGCGACGACCGCGCTGAGCGCCACCCTGGTCGATCTCGAACCGCGGCAGGCTCGCGTCCGGGCGGGCGTGGTCACGTCGGTGGCGCCTTTGACCGGGCTGGCTCTGGGCGCTGTCGGCAGTGGTGTGCTGGTGGAGTTCAGTCCGGCACCGACCCGGCTGGTCTACGCACTGCTGCTCGCAGGCATGGTGCTGGCGGCGGTTGTCGTGGCGCTCCTGCCGGAGACGTCGCTGCGCCGGCCGGGAGCGCTCGCCTCCCTTCGCCCGCGGGCGGCGATGCCCGCACACCTGCGCGCGGACATCGTCCCGCTGGTGCCGGCGATGATCGCCACCTGGGCGCTGGCCGGCATGTACCTCTCCCTCGGCCCGTCGGTCGCTGTGGAACTGCTGGGGCTGCGCAGCCATCTCATCGGTGGTGTCGTCGTGACGTTGCTGGCGGGCACCGGAGCGTTCGCGGTGGCCCTGCTCCGCTCCCGCCCGGCGTCCTCGCTGCTGGCCCCCGCCGCTGCGATGCTCGGGGTCGGCACTTTGATCTCGCTCGCCGGGGTGGCGGGCAATCTCGCCTGGCTCGCCGCGGCCGGCACTGTCGTCGCGGGCATCGGTTTCGGCGCGTCGGTGCTGGCCACGTTCGGCACTTTCGCCAGGATCGCCAGGCCACACGAGCGCGGCGCGGTCTTCGCCCTGGCGAACATCATCAACTACTTGGGCAACAGCGTGCCCGCCGTGCTCGGCGGCATCGCCGTCACCGCCCTGGGATTGAGGTCGGCCACCGTGATCTACGCGCTGGCGATCGCACTGATCACCTTCTCCGCCTTCGTTCTGCGCCTGAACCAGCTACGGGTCCAGTGCCGTATGGCCACGACTCCCTGCGACTGAGGCCCCAGCGAAGGCATCCCGACAATTTCCGGAAGTGGGGACGAATCATGACAACTACCCGCAGGATTAGGCGCAACCGGGAGGTCCGGCGGCCCGGTGGCACGACGATCCGCTACACGGCCAGCGGCCCGGAGCAAGGACCGACTCTGGCTCTCATCCACGGCTGGGCGTGCGACCGCCGCGACTTCGACGCGGTGACCGGCCATCTGCCCGACGGCCACCGGGTGCTGGCGATTGACCTCGCCGAGCACGGCGAGTCGCGGTCGGCGAGGGAGGTCTGGACGATCGAGGAGTTCGCCCGTGACGTCGGCGCGGTGCTGGAGGCCGAGTCGGTGGACAAGGTGGTCGTGGCCGGGCATTCCCTCGGCGGGGCGGTCGCCGTCGAGGTGGGTCGGCTGCTGCCCGACAGGGTCTCGCACGTGGTCGCCCTCGACGCCTTGCACTATCTGTCCCTGTTCCCGGCGATGAGCGAGGAGCAGGCCGAGGCGATACTGCGCGTGTTCAGGGAGGACTTCGCCGCGGGGGTACGGGGCCTGGTAAAGGGAGGCTCGCCGGCCGGGACCGACCCGGCTCTCAAGGAGGCCTACTTCGAGAAGATGGCAGCCGTGCGTCAGCCCGCCGGACTGCGTTCCATCGAAGGCCTGGTGCGCTGGGACATGGACGCGGCGCTGCGTGAGACGAGGCAGCCGATCACCGTGTTCGCGATCCGCGACCTCATCACGCAGGAGGCGATCGACCGCTACGGCGACCGGCTCGACATCGTGCTCGTCGATCTGGGCAGCCACCATTTCCCCGTGGAGTCGCCGGAGGACACGGCGAAGCTCCTGGCCGGCCTCGCTCCTTGAGCACGCCCGCGGGCAGGCCGGCGGGCCTCGTTCCGGTGGCGCCCCGAGGCCGCCGGTTAGCCCTGAAAAGGGTGATCGTGACTGGTTCGGATCATGACGCTTCCTGGAACTCGGCGCCGACTTGGACGCAGATACGTTGCCCAGGAAGGCGCGGTCCCACCCGCGAACTGCCCGACCCGAAGCGACGTGGTCCGTGTAGCTTTGTCCTCGATCACAGGACCGGCGGGCAAGCTCGCGGCCAGTCGATGCCCTCGGGGGAGAGCCGGTGATGATTCGAGGTCGGCAGGCCGAGTACGTGGCCGTTCAGCGGCTGCTTACGCGGGCGCGCGGCGGGGACAGCGGCGCGCTCGTCGTGCGCGGCGAGGCAGGCATTGGCAAGACCGAGCTGCTGAGACACGCCCGCGCCACCGCGTCGGGCTTCCGGGTGGTGAGCACGGCTGGCGTGGAGTCCGAGATCGGTTTCGCTTTCGCCGGGCTGCACCAGCTCTGCGCGCCGCTGATGGATCGCCTCGCCCGCCTGCCCGAACCCCAGCAGGCCGCCCTGACCGTGGCGTTCGGGCAGCGTCCCGGCGGGGCGCCGGACCCGTTCCTGGTCGCGGTTGCCACGCTCGGCTTGCTGGCCGAGGCCGCGGAGGACGAGCCGCTGCTGTGCCTGGTGGACGACGCGCACTGGCTGGACCTGGTCTCCGCGCAGGTTTTCGCCTTCGTGGCACGCCGGGTGCAGGCCGAGCGTCTGGCGCTGGTGTTCGGGCTGCGCGACCAGGTGCCCGCCTTCGAGGCTGCCAAGGTCTTCGCCGGCCTGACCGAGTTACGCCTGGATGGGCTCACAGACGCCGACGCGCGGGCCCTGCTGGGCTCGGCGGTCCACGCCCCGCTTGATGACAGGGTGCGCGAGCGGATCCTCGCCGAAGCGCGGGGCAACCCGCTGGCCCTGCTGGAGCTGTCCCGGCACGCCGCGCCGGCGGGGCTGGCGGGCGGGTTCGCCATGCCGGACGCGCGGAGCGTGCCCGGCCGGATCGAGGAGAGCTTCCAGCGCAGGGCAGCCGGCCTTCCCTCGCCCGTACAGGCGATGATGCTGATCGCGGCCGCCGATCCGGTCGGCGACGCGGCGCTGCTGTGGCGGGCGGCCGAGCGCCTCGGCATCGATGCCGAGGCGATCGCGCCGGCCGAAGCGGCGGGGCTGCTCGAAGTCGGCGCCACGGTGCGCTTCTCTCATCCGCTGGTGCGTTCGGCCGTCTACCGGGCCGCCGAGCCGGCCGAGCGCCGCCGCGCACACGGCGCGCTGGCCGAGGCCACAGACGAGCGGGCCGATCCCGACCGCCGGGCCTGGCATCGGGCGCGGGCAGTCCTGGGCACCGACGAGACGATCGCGCTGGAGCTGGAGCGCTCGGCCGGGCGGGCCAGAGCCCGGGGTGGTCTGGGCGCCGCGGCGGCGTTCCTGGAACGGGCGGCCGTCCTCACTCCTGACCCCGCCGATCGGGCCTACCGGGCTTTGTCCGCCGCGCAGGCCCAGCACGAGGCGGGCGCGTCGGACGCCGCCTTCGAGCTGCTGACCATCGCGGTGGCCGGTCCGCTGGACGGTCTGCATCGGGCCCGTGCCGAGCGGCTGCGCGCCCAGATCGAGTTCGCCCGGACGCGAAGCAGCGACGTGCCGGGGATGCTGCTCGACTCCGCCAAGACGCTCGCCCCGCTCGACCCCGCCCAGTCCAGGGACACCTACCTCCAGGCCCTCGAGGCGGCCATCCATGCAGGCCCGCTCGGGCACGGCCGCGGCGTGGTGGAGGTCGCCGAGGCGGCGCGCGACGCTCCTGCGCCGGCCGGGCCGCCGACTCCGGCCGATCTCCTGCTCGACGGGCTGGTGACCAGGTTCACCCGTGGGTACGAGGCGAGCGTGCCGGGCCTGCGGCGGGCACTGCAGGCGTACCGCGACCACCTGGGCGCCGACGACGCCAGCCGGCGGGGGCTGTGGGCGGCCTGCCGAGCCGCGTACATGCTGTGGGACGACGAGACCCTCTACGGGCTGACCACCCGCTTCATCCGGCTCGCCCGCGATGCCGGGGCGCTGTCCACGCTCGCCACAGCGCTCAACTTCCACTCGACCGTCCTGGTGCAGATCGGCGACCTGGCCCAGGCCGCCGGCCTGGTCGCCGACGTGGCCGCGCTCTCGCAGTCGACCGGAGCCCCGCCGCTGCCGCACGACATCGTCCTGCGCGCGTACGTCGGCCGGCGGGCCGAAGCCGTGGAGCTGTTCCACGACATGGTCCAGGAGGCGACCCAGCGAGGCGAGGGCACGGTGGTCACTCTCGCCAACTCCTCCATGTCCGTTCTGTACAACGGGTTGAGCGACTACCGCGCCGCACTGCGGGCCGCCTCGGTGACGTGCGACGCCGACGAGCTGACGCACAGCAGCGCCGCCCTGCCCGAGCTGGTCGAAGCCGCCGTCCGCGCCGGCGAGCCGTCGCGCGCCGCCGCCGCGCTGGAACGGCTCAGCTCCCGTGCCCGTGCCAGCGGCACCCCGCTGGCGCTCGGGGTGGAGGCACGCTCACGCGCGCTGACCACCACCGGGCCCGCCGCCGAGGACCTGTACCGCGAGGCGATCGGCCATCTGTCCAGATGCCGGTACACGACCTTTCTCGGCCGCGCCCACCTGCTCTACGGTGAGTGGCTGCGCCGTGAGGGCCGGCGTCAGGACGCCCGGGACCAGCTTCGCACCGCTTATGAGATGTTGTCCGACATGGGCATGGAGGCTTTCGCCGGCCGCGCCGCCCGCGAGCTGCGGGCCGTCGGCGAGCAGCCACGCAAGCGGGTGACGCAGCCGGCCGATGCTCTGACACCCCAAGAACTGCGCATCGCGCGGCTCGTGGCCGCCGGGGCGACCTCCAGGGAGGCCGCGGCGCAACTTTTCCTGAGCCCGCGCACCATCGACGCCCACCTGCGCAACATCTTCGGCAAGCTGGGTATCGCCTCCCGTCGCGAGCTGAGGTCCGTACGCCTCTCGTAGCCGAACGGGCTTCCTCGGGGTGCGTGACTGGAAAGGACCTGACCCCGGTGTTATGGTCGGCCCCCGCGCTGGAGCGGGCCTGGCGTGCCGAGCACCGGCAGCGATTCCCGTGGTTCACCGCCGACGGCGAGGCCATGACATGGCTGACCGACCGGCTCACCGACGGGCAGGCACGCGTCCTCGGGGCCACGATCCGCGAGATCGCGAGCCGGTGATGGATCTCCTTCCCGGTTCGAGCGCGTGCGGATGGGAGCCGCCACGCCGGTTCGGCCAAGTCACGCTGAAAAAGGTGACATAGGCGCCGTCGACCGCGTACGCGAGATTCTCAACCCCCTCAACGGTCGAGCTCAAGAGCGCAAAGCCTCGCCATCCGGGGTGCACGGCCGCATGAGCGGTCGCCGGCCGGTGACCACTTCGTAGATCTCATGGAGAGCGTGAAGAGCGTCGTCCTCCACGGAGCGCGCGTCGCGCCGCGCGACGTCGTTGATGGGCTGTTCGCGGCGCCCTTGTGGGTTCGGACGTGATATATACACCTTAAAGGGATGAACGAAATTCACGTTCGGCGCAGGTCGCCCTCGGACGCGCTCCCGCCGGCGCTCATCGGCCGCGACGACGCCATGGCCGCGATGGTCGCCGCGGTGTCGCAGGACGCCCTCGTGCTCGTCGAGGGCGAGGCCGGCATCGGCAAGTCCCGCCTGCTGGACGAGTGCCTGGCCGATCCCGCCTTACGCGGCCGTACCGTGCTGATGGCCGCCTGCCCGCCGCTGCGGGAGCCGTTCCCGCTCGGCGCGGTGGTGGACGGGCTGCGCGTCTTCGACGACCGCCTGGGCGAGCTGGCGCTGAGCCCGCTCGCCGGTGCGCTGCGCACGCTGTTCCCCGAGTGGGCGGCGTGGCTGCCGCCGGCGCTGGAGGCGCTGCCCGACCCGCAGGAGACCCGCCACCGGCTCTTCCGCGCGCTCGGCGAGCTGATCGACGCGCTCGGCGTGGACGTGCTGGTGGTCGAGGACGCGCACTGGGCGGACACGGCCACGCTCGACTGGCTGCTCACCCTCACCACCTCGCGTGGCCCCGCGCGCTCGATCGTGGTCACCTACCGGCCGCTCGACGTCGGCGAGGGCTCGCCGCTGCTGCGCCTGACCTCACGCCCGCCCAGGAACATGTCCTGGGACCGCATCGCGCTGGAGCCGCTGGACGTGCCGCAGACCGGCGCCCTGGTGAAGTCGATGTTCGCGGCCGCCGACGTGTCCGACCGCTTCGCGGCCTTCCTGCACGAGCACACCGGCGGCATCCCGCTCGCGCTGGAGGAGACCGTACGCCTGCTGCGCGCCCGGCGCGACATCTTCCGGTCAGAGACCGGCTGGCGCCGCCGCATCACCGAGGAGCTGCGCGTGCCGCCCACGGTGCGCGACTCCGTCCTGGAGCGCGTGACCCGGCTCGACCCGGCCACCCGCGCCGTGCTGGAGGCCGCCGCCGTGCTGGAGGTACCCGCCGGCGAGGCGCTCATCGCGGCGGTCGCGGACCTCGACGAGGCCGCCGTCCAGGACGGCCTGGCCGTCGCGCTCGCCTCCGGCCTGCTGCGCGAGTCCGGCCGGGGTGCGTTCTGCTTCAACCACGTTCTGGCCTCGCGCGCGGTCGCCGAGGCGACCCCGATCCCGTCGCGCCGCCGGCTGCACCACCGCGCGGCCCTGGCCCTGCGCGAGGGCGAGCACCCTCCCGTCGTACGGCTGTGCCGCCACTTCCGCGAGTCCGGCGACGTCGAGGAGTGGTGCCGCTACGCCGAGGCGGCGGCCGAGCTCGCCATGGAGGCGGGCGACGGCCACACGACGGTCGCCATGATGCTGGACCTGCTGACCGCCGCGGACCACCCGGTGGAGCGCCTGGTCCGCCTGGCGAGGCGGCTCGGCGCGGCCGTCTCCGTCACCGCCGAGCCGCTGCTGGGGCTGGGGGAGCGGGTGCGCGCCGCGCTGGAGGAGACGCTCGCGCATCCCGGGCTGCCGGCCGAGGCCAGGGGAGAGCTGGGGCTGAGGCTGGGGCGGCTCCGCTTTCACCTCGGCGAGTTCGAGGCCGCGATGGCCGGCCTGGAGGCCGCCATGCCGGATCTGAAGGACCGGCCCGACCTCGCCGTCCAGGCCATGCTCCTGCTGGCCAACCCGATGATCCGCGCCTGGCCGCGCGCCCGCCACCTGGAGTGGGCCGGCCGGGCGGAGCGGCTCTTCCCGCTGGTCAGCCTGCCGGTCGAGCGGGCCGCGTTCCTGTCGAACCAGGCCGCGGCGCTGCTCTGCCTCGGCGAGGAGGACGGCTGGCGCGTGGCGCGCGCCCTGCCCGCCGACGGGGACAGCCGCCTGGAGCGCCAGGAGATCGCCCGTGGGCGGCTGATGGCCGGTCAGTTCTGTACGTTGTGGGGCCGGCACGACGACGCCCGCGCCTACCTGGACTCCTCCGCGGCGCTGGTGGAACGGGCGGGCTACCGCCGGATCGAGGACGCGCTCAGGCTGGCGCGGGCGCACCTGGCCTGGCACGCCGGGCACTGGGACGGCCTGGACGACGTGGCGGCCGAGCTGGCCGGCTCGGAGACGGCCGATGAGGCGACCCGCCTGGAGGCCCGGATGATCCTCGGCTGCCTCGACCTGGCGCGCGGCGCCCCGCAGCGGGCCGAGCAGCGGCTGCGTGAGGTCCTGGCCGCCAGCCTGGCGCGCGGGCACGCGGACCCGTTCATCTTCCCCGACGTGGCCCTGGCCAGGATCCTGCTCGCGCGCGGCGAGCCGGAGGCCGCGCTGGAGATCACCGGGCCGATGCTGCAGATGATCGCCCGCAAGGACGTGTGGCTGTGGGCCACGGAGCTGCTGCCGGTCCACCTGGACGCGCTGCCGGCCGTCGGGCGGACCCAGGAGCGGGCCGGCCTGGCGGCGGCCTTCGCCGCCGGGATGGCGGGACGTGACGCTCCGGCCGCCGCCGCGGCGGTCGTGACCTGCCAGGCCATGGTCGCCGCCGACCCGGGGGAGGCGGCGGGCCTGTTCGGGCGGGCCGCGGCGATGTGGGCGGCGCTGCCCCGCCCCTACGATGCGCTGCTCGCCGCCGAGCGCCAGGGCCGCCGCCTGCTCGACGCGGGCGAGCGCGAGCGGGCGCTGACGGTGCTGGAGGAGTGCCAGCGGGAGATGGCCGCGCTGGGCGCGCGCTGGGACGCCGACCGGGTCGCCCACCTGCTGCGCGAGCAAGGGGTCGAGGTGGCCAGGCCGTGGCGCGGCGGGCGCAAGGGGTATGGCGACCGCCTGTCTCCGCGTGAGGTGGAGATCGTCCGGCTGGTGGCGCTCGGATGGACCAACAAGCGCATCGCGGAGAGCCTGAACCTGTCGCCGCGTACGGTGGAGCGCCACCTCAGCGCGGCCATGCGCAAGCTGTCGGTCACCACGCGCACCGCCCTGGTCACCACGGCCGCCGCCGACGGACTGCTGGACGAGACACCGACATAGATCGCTTTTCCCATTAATTGGGTGATTTACCGACTCGCGACGTCGGCCGGTCCGCCTGATCATGATCTTCATGCCTAATGATCAACCGGACATCCAGCCGGACGCCGAGCCCGACGCCGAACCCGATATCGAGCCTGACGCCGACTCGGCCGCGGTTTCCGATGAGGGCCTCCTGAGCGAGCCGGCGCCCGACGGCGCACACGAGCCGCTGTGAACCAGCACGTCGTGCGCCTGCCGTACAGGCGCGGTCAGAAAGCGGGACAGACATGACAATCCACTACCGGTTAGGCTCCGCACGCCTCCTGGTCACGGCCGGCCTGGCGCTGGCGCTGGCGGCGGGAGCCGCACCCGCCGCGGCGGCCCCGCCACGGGACCCCACCCCTCACACCACCGGACCCGCCGCCACAGCGCCTGAGGCGAGCACCTCGACGGTGACCCTGCTGACCGGTGACCGCTTCCAGGTCGACATCGACGAGCGAGGAGGGCAGCAGGTCAGCAGGCTCCCCGGCGGCGGCCCGGCCGGAGGCACGTTCTCCCAGTTCACCCTCGGCGGCGACACCTACGTCGTGCCGTCGGAAGCGGTGCCCTACCTCGGCAAGACCATCGACCTGCGCCTGTTCAACGTCGGCTACCTGGTACGGGCCAAGCTGGACGACGAGCGCAGCGCCACCCTCCCGGTCACCGTACGGGCCGGTCGCGCCCAGGCCGAAGCCCTGCCCGGCACCAGCGTCACCGCCGCCGCCGGCAGCGCGGCCACCGCGACGGTGACCAAGAAGGAGGCCCCGGCGCTCGGCAGGCTGCTGGCCGAGACCTGGCGCGCCGCGAAGGGCGACGCCGTCGGCACCCTGCCCGGGATCGAGCGGATCGAGCTGGCCGTCCCCGAGGGCGCTCCCGAGCCGCCGCCCTCGCCGCTGGCCGCCGACCAGCCCACCGCCAAGAAGGGCGGCGGGGAGCTGAGCTACCACATGCTGACCGTAGACTCCATCGCCAGGGACGGCACCCCCGGCACGATGATCGGAGCCGTCCAGAACGTCAGCGACGGAGCCCTGGCCACCTTCGCCTTCGCCTACCCCGGCGAGGGCAAGAAGTCGTTCATGGTGCCGGAAGGCACCTACAGCATCATGGCCAGCGTGCTCACCGCCCCGGCCACCGACCTCACGTCGGAGACGGCCCTGGTGATCGAGCCCGAGGTGTGGGTCGGCGCCGACACCAGCGTGGTGCTGGACGCCAGGAAGGCGGTCCGCTACCGGCCGGAGCTGGCCTCGCCGCCGCCGGCGCCGCTGATCCGTTCCGAATCCCTGTCATTCGTCCGCACCAGCGCCGCGGGAGACGAGACGGGCATCGGCCCCTCGGGACTGCTCGCGGGTTTCATCTGGCAGACCTACTCCGACCCGGTCACCGGCAATCCCGACCTCTACGTCACCCCGACCAGGCGGGTCAAGAAGGGCGACTTCAAGTTCACCGGCTTCACGCTGCTGGCCGAGAACGCCGACTCGGGGCCCGAGATGGGCGCGACGTACAAGCTGGTGTTCGCCTACGGCGACACCGTCCCGCGCGAACTGACGCCGGTCGTCAGGAAGTCGGAGCTGGCCACGGTGCGCTCCACGCTCTACAACACGGCCTCCGACGCCGCCTCGCCAGGACCCGTGACCCGGGGATCCACCGTGTTCCTGCCGTGGGGGTGGTCCGACGCGAGCCACGGCTACCTGCCGGCCGCCGGTGACCGCGTCGACTACGTCTACAGCACCAGGCCGAACGAGACGTACTGGCAGCACGTCATGTCCGCCGACACCAACGAGGTCATCCTCGGCGAGCGCCGCAAGCTGCGCCCCGGCCAGACGATCGAAGAGGTGTGGAACCTCGGCCCCCGGACGCCGTCGGCGGCGGCCACCTACGCGCAGGAGACCCTTCTCGGGATCGGCGGCCCGAGCAGCAAGGTGGACGAACCGCTGCTGCAGGTGTGCCTGGCATGCCGGCAGGGCTCGCTGGGCTCGGTCTACCTGAACGGCTTCGCCGACTCGGCGCCGCTGCACTCGACGTCGGAGGCGTACGCCGCGTCGCGGACCACGTTCTACCGGGACGGCAAGCTCGCCTTCGACCTCGGCGCCGGCGGTTACCGGCCCTACCGGCCGATGCCGTTGTCGCTGCCGCTGGCGCCGCGCCCGGCCGACTACCGCCTGGTGTGGGACTTCGCCGCCCAGGGCAATCCCCAGTCGCCGAGCCGTACCGAGTGGACCTTCCGCAGCGGCCCGCGTGACGCCGCCGCCAGGCTGCCCCGTACCGTGCAGTGCGCCGACGCCACGAGCCGGTGCTCCTTCCTGCCGCTGCTGTTCGTGCACTGGGACCTGTCGCTCGACCTCGACTCCCGGGCCAGGGCCGGGCGCCGGTTCGACGTCGCGTTCCGGGTCTCGCGCCAGGAGCACCAGGCCAGGCCCACCGGAGTGCGGGCCACGGTCGAGGTGTCGTACGACGACGGCCAGACATGGTCGGCTCCGAAGACCGCCACCGCCAGGCGCGACGGCACGTTCACCGCGCCGATCAAGCATCCGGAGTACTCCGAGCCGGTCCGCTGGGTGTCACTGCGGGTCAAGGCGCGGGCCGGTGACGGCAGCACCGTCACCCAGACCAACATCCGTGCCTACCGGCTCGCCGGCTGACCGGGAGACCTGACATGCGCACCCATCGATGGACGACGCTCGGGGGCGTGGCGGCGATGCTGCTCACCACGATCGCCCCCTTGACCCTCCTCACCACCTCCGCCGCAGCCACCGCCGCGCCGCCCGCCACGAGCGCGGCCTGCCCCCGCGACGCCAAGGACACCGGGCCGGCGACGTGCCTCCTGCGCGCCGGCACGGGAGGCGGCGACCAGCCGCTGCCGCGCGTCACCGCCGGCCGCGGCCCGCTGACCGCCGCAGACCTCCAGGAGGCCTACCGGCTGCCCGCGGACTGGCTGGGCGGCGGCCAGAGCGTGGCCGTCGTCACCCCGTACGACAACCCCGCGGCCGGGGACGAGCTGGCCGAGTACCGCAAGGCGAACGGCATGCCCCCGTGCGACGCCGACTTCCCCTGCTTCAAGAAGATCAACCAGCGGGGCGGCGACACACCGCCCGCCCCGAGCCCCGCCTGGGCGGTGCACAGCGGCGTCGGGCTGCAGCTCGCCGCGGCGGCCTGCCCGAACTGCAAGCTCCTGCTGGTGCAGGCCGACGACCCGTCGCCGGCCAGCATGGCGGCGGCCGTCGACCAGGCCGCCGAGCAGGGCGCCACCGCGGTCGTGCCCATGTGGGGCGTGGCCGAGTACGACGGCCAGAACGCCCTGGCCGCCCACTTCGACCACGCGCCGACCACCGTCGTCGCCCCCTCCGGCCAGGGCTTCAACAACGGCGGCCGCCAGATCCTGCCCGCCGCCTACCCGTCGGTGATCGCCGTCGGCGGTACCCAGCTCTACCGGGACTCCGCCACCACGCGCGGCTGGAACGAGTCCGTCTGGCGCGACACCGCCTCAGGCTGCTCGATGTACGGGACGCGGCCGGCCTGGCAGCCCGCCGGAGCGTGCGGAAGCCGGCGCACCGTGGCCGACGTCGCGGCGGTGGGCTCCGCCGACACCCCGGTCCAGGTCTACAGCACCAGTCTGGGCGGCTGGGGCACCGCCGCCGGCACCCCCGTCGCGGCGGCGTTCATCGCCGGCGTGTACGGCCTGGCCGGCACCGACTCACCCACCCCGGCGGGCCGGCGGCTCTACGCCTCCGCCCAGTACCTCAACGACATCACCGCCGGAAGCAACGGCGCCTGCGGCGGCGGCAAGATCTGCACCGCGGCGCGCGGCTACGACGGGCCCAGCGGCATGGGCACCCCCAACGGCACCGGCGCCTTCTAGGAGGACCCTGATGCGAACACCACGATCTCCCCGCAGGCGGCTGCGCAGTGCCACTATGAGAGCCACCGTCGCGGCCGGCCTGACCGCCCTGCTGAGCACCGCCGCCACCTCCGCCACGCAGGCTCCCGCCGCAGCCGGGACGGACTGCGTACCGACCTGGACGATGCTCGACTCGCCCGCCGGCGAGGGTGTCGTCGACGTCGATGTGATCTCACGTGACGACGTGCGCTTCTCCGAGCAACTCGGCGAGGGCGCCAGGTCGCTGCGCTGGAACGGCCGCAAGCTGGTCGAGAACGGCCCCCAGATCCCCGTGCCCCCGCGTACCGGGAGCCTCTTCCAGGTGGGCGCCGGCTCGTTCACCGCCGGCGGCGGCTGGTCGCTGGTCAACCTGCACGGCGCCTACCAGCCGGACGGGACGGGCGTGCTGGCCCGCCTCGACCGCGACCGCTGGACGCTCACCCCGGCGGGCGCGGCGCAGAGCCCGGAGGCCGGACCGTCCTGGCTGGCGGACGTCGCCACGGTGAACTCCTCCCAGGCGTGGGCGGTGGGCCGCGTCGACGGGCCGGCCGGCGGCGCGCTCATCCAGCGCTGGGACGGCACCGAATGGACGAGCGCCGACCACCCCGCGGCCCGCCGCGCCGCCGCCGCCCTGACGTCGGTGAAGGCGGTGCCGGGCGGCGGCGTCTGGGCCGCCGGCTTCCAGAAGAACGAGCAGACAGGCTCGTACCAGCCGATGGTCCTGCGCCACGACGGGGCGGCCTGGGCCGACGTCGCGCTGCCCGACCCCGGCGTGCAAGGGATGCTGTACGCGCTCGACGCCTCCGGCCCCGACGACGTCTGGGTCGCCGGCATCTCCGGCAGCCAGAGCAGCCCGAGGCCGCTCCTGCTCCACTGGGACGGCCAGAGCTGGACCACCGTCCCCGCGCCCGAGCCGGGCCCCTACGGCGGCGACATCTTCAAGCTGTACGCCCCCGCCCCAGGCCAGCTGTGGGCCCTGACCAACGACAGCAGCATGGGCGTCTTCCACGTGCAGCACTGGGACGGCGCCTCCTGGCAGGAGGCCAAGCCCCAGGGCGAGCAGCCGGAGGCGTTCGGCTTCATCTTCCACGACGTGGACGGCAGCGGCCCCGACGACGTCTGGGTGACCGGCACCTCCACCCGGACCGAGCCCTCCGACATCGGCTACCCGGAGCTGCTGCCGCGCCGCCTGATCGCCCACCTGAGCTGCGGGAGAAAGTGACATGAGAGTTCCCCGAAAGTCACCCGCCCTGGCGTGCGCCCTGACCCTGCTGGCCACCGCCCTGTCGGGCGCCGTCCCCGCACAGGCCGCCGCGGACGACCCGGTGATCGCGCCGGAGGTGCTGGCCGGCTTCGACGCGCGCCCCACCACGGACTTCTGGGTGCGCATGTCGGGCAAGGCCGACCTCGCCCCCGCCAAGAAGATCGCCGGCCGCACCGCCCGCGGCCGGGACGTGGTCGAGCGGCTGCACGCCAGAGCCGACCGCGACCAGGAGCCGCTGCGCAAACTGCTCAAGGCGGAAGGAGTGAAGTCCACGGCGTACTGGGTCACCAACGCCGTCTACGTCAAGAACGCCTCGCAGGCGCTGGCCAAGAAGATCGCGAAGTTACCCGGGGTCGAGGAGATCCGCGCGCCCGTCACGTACACCATCCCCGAGCCGACCCGCAGCACGCCCGCCGGGGCAGCCGCGGCGACGAGCCTCGCCTGGGGCGTGTCCAACATCAACGCCGACGACGTGTGGGAGCGGACCGGCCGCCGCGGCGAGGACATCGTCATCGCCAACATCGACTCCGGCGTCCAGTACGACCACCCCGCCCTGGTCAAGAGCTACCGGGGCAGCAACGCGGACGGCACCTTCACCCACGACTACAACTGGTACGACCCGCTCAGGGAGTGCCCGAGCGACGCGCCGTGCGACAACAACTCCCACGGCACCCACACCATGGGCACCATGGCCGGCGACGACGGCCAGGGCAACCAGATCGGCGTCGCCCCCGGCGTGCGCTGGATCGCCGCCAAGGGCTGCACCACCAGCCAATGCTCGGAGGAGGCCCTCGTCGCGTCCTCGCAGTGGATGCTCGCGCCCACCGACTCCACCGGCGCCGACCCCGACGCGTCCAAGCGCCCGCACATCGTCAACAACTCGTGGGGCGCGAGCCTGACCACCCAGCCGTTCATGGAGGACATCCAGCTCGCCTGGGCGGCCTCCGGCATCATGGGCATCTGGTCCAATGGCAACGACGGCCCCGGCTGCCAGACCTCAGGATCGCCCGGCGGGCGCATCATCAACTACTCGGTCGGCGCGTACGACGTCGACAACAAGATCGCGAGCTTCTCCAGCCGCGGTCCCGGCCAGGACGGCGAGATCAAGCCGAACATCTCCGCACCGGGCGTGAACGTCCGCTCCTCGGTGCCCGGCGGCTCCTACGCCTTCTACAACGGCACCTCGATGGCGGCGCCGCACGTCGCGGGAGCGGTCGCGCTGCTGTGGTCGGCCCGCCCCGAGTACGTACGCGACACCGCGGCCACCCGCCTGCTGCTCGACCTGTCGGCCATCGACACCGACGACACCACCTGCGGCGGCACCGCGGCCGACAACGCCGTCCACGGCGAAGGCCGCCTCGACGCCCTGGCCCTGGTCGAGGCCGGGACGCGCGGCACCGCCACGCTGTCCGGCACCGTCACGGACGCCACCACCGGCCGGCCGGTCGAGGGCGCCACCGTCACCCTCACCGGCCCGCTCACCCGCAGCTCCACCCTCGACGCCGAAGGCACCTACCGCTACACCCTCGTCGCGGGGGAGTACCAGCTCAAGGCCGAGGCGTTCGGCTACCGGACCACGACCAGAACCGCCACCCTGACCAAGGACGGCTCCCTCACCCTGGACGTCGCCCTGCCGCAGACCGAGCGGATCGACCTGACCGGCACCGTCTCCGACGCCTCCGGCCTCGGCCGCGGGCTCGCCGCCCAGATCACCGCCGACGACGGCAAGGGCCACACATGGAACGCCGAGTCCGACCCCGACACCGGCGCCTACACCCTGTCCCTGCTCCCTTCGATGACCTACACCCTCACCACCCGCGCGACGGAGCCCGGCTACGACCCGTCCGTCCAGCAGGTCACCATGGGTGAGACGGGCCGGCGGCTCGACCTCGGCCTGACCGTCTCCCTGTCCTGCGTCGCCCGCGGCTACGAGGTGATCCGCGACGGCAGCACCGAGCCGTTCGACGCCGCCACGGCGCCCAAGGGCTGGACGGTCACCAACCTCGACCCCCGCATCCCCAACTACGCCCACCAGCCCGGCTGGGTCTTCACCGACGCCGGCGGCCGCGGCAACCACACCGGCGGCGCGGGCGGGTTCGCCATCGTCGACTCCCTGCACTCCGGCAAGGGGCACCTCCAGGACACCTACCTGACCAGCCCCTCCTACGACCTGACCGGCCGGACCTCGGCGACCCTGGAGTTCGCCCACGACCTGAAGCCGGCCGTCAACTCCACGACCGGCGTCGACCTCAGCGTTGACGGGGGCCGTACCTGGAAGACCGTGTGGTCGGCCAAGGGCTTCCCCGGCGCTCCCGGACCGGCCGTCCACGTCATCCCGCTGCCGGACGCGGCCGGACAGGCCGACGTACGGCTCCGCCTCCACTACCGGGGCCAGCTGTCCGGCTGGTGGGCCGTCGACGACGTGTTCGTCGGCGACCGCACCTGCCGCCCCGCGACAACCTGACCCTGCCTTCGCACGCCGCTGCCCCCCGCACGCCGCTGCCCTCGCGCCGGCTCGGCACCCCGCCGCCCTCGCCGAGGGACCGTACGATCTTCTGTGACAGAGCCGAAGACCGTGCAGTCCCTCAGCGTGTCGCCGTCGAGGGGCAGGGCCTACAGTCGGCACCACGCGCGCAGGGCGGCGACGTACGCGGTGGTGCCGGCGATCGCCATCCCGGACGGGGACGCCTCGCTGATGGGCCAGGTGACCAGGGGGTTGGTGTAGCGGCCGCCGTCGGTGTCGCCCTCGGCCTCGCCTTCGACTTCGGCCAGCCGTAATCGCGTCCGGGCGAGCCGGACGATGCGGTTGTCGGTGGTGAAGTCGGGCGAGGCGGCTGCCCGGCCAGGATGGTGTCGATGGGTGTGAGCCGGTCGATCTCCGAGACTTTTGACGCCCGTGGTAAAGCCGTTGAGATCGTCGGCGGTGTGGTCCTTGGAACCCTCCTACACGTCGAACGGGTCGTCGGAGACGATATGAATCGCAGCCTCCTCCGCGGAGGCGCCCGCTCGGTCGATGCCGACGTCCTCGGCCCGCAGATCCGATGACGGGTCGTCGGCATCTTGGGCGGCCCAGACGAGCCGCCCTGCCCTCAGATAACCGACTTGGTCGTCGATGAGTTCGCCGTCAGTGTCGGATGCGTCACCGATCCCGTCACCGGTCTCCTCAGCTTCGATGTCGGGAACCTCATGGGCGAGTCTCTGGCTGAAAGGTTCGTGGGTGCGAGCTTCGTCGGCGGTCAGCCCCCAGGCCAGGCTTCCGATGGGGCGATCCACCGGCAGATAGCCAGGGCTGTCGAAGTCCTCGCCGAGTTCGTCGTCATCGAGACTCTCCTCTGGCGGCAGCAGTCCGGGGACGTAGTCGTCCATTGTTTCTCCTCTGAGTGGGTTGCCCGGTCGGCTGGACCGGGCAAGCTGTTCCAGCGAGTGTTTTCGAGAAGCGTGGCGCTGTCGGGTACGTGCGCTTTCCGCAGGAGGGTCGAGATCGTCCTGGCATCGTAGCGCTTTTAGGGCGAAAGTGGACGATATAGACCAGTATCTGAGACCCGATCGGATCGCTGGTCAAGGACTCGGTCGCGGGGCGGCCCGGGGGCGAACCCCAGATCTCGCATGTCCGTCAAACCAGATCAAGCCCGCATAGCGCCCCCCATGCGCGCCTGTCATCCGGACTATGCCATCCACGTGTGACGTCCATCTGCTGACAACCTACACATAGACGCCATACATTTGGACTGTAAAGTCCCGTTTTTCTGTGCGAGGGTTGCTCGGGGCCACGACCGATGGCGAGCGAGGGGAGAAGAGGGCCGACATCGACCGCTCAGACGTCAACTGGGTACATGACGGCGTAATGCTTGAGGTGCTGCGGATGGGGCGGGCGGACCTCCACAAGCTCCGGTCCGGGATATCGCTGGACCACTCCTATGACCCGGACGGGCTGGACGACTGGTCAGCCCGACGACGGCGTCCGACGTCTCCTCGCACGATGATCGCCGGCCGGGGCCGAACTGGGTGCCGCCGACGTGGGCTCAATCGGCGGACAGGCTCTCGATGTACGCCAGCGCCATGTCGACGGAGGTCGCCATCGGTGTGACGTCGCGCGCGGTTTGGGCCAGCATGTATCCGCCTTGGAGAGCGGCGATGAGCCCGGTCGCGAGCTGGTCGATCGGCGCCTCGGCCGGAAGTGAGCCCTTGTCCTGAAGCCTGCGCAACACGCCTGCCAGGAGTTCCTGCCATTCGCTGAAAAGTCGGACCAAGGCCCGGCGTGCCAGCTCGTCCTGATCGGAGACCTCGGAGGCCAGCGTGCCGAGCGCACAGCCATAGGCGCCATGCCGTAGGGCGTTGCTCTGTACCAACGCATCCCGCCAGCGTCGCAGGCCCGGGATCGTCGAGACATGACCGAGGGCATCGCGCTCACGCTGGATGACGCGTTCTCCCACGTGATCGATGACGGCTCGCACGAGCGATTCCTTGCCGTCGAAGTGGTGGTACAGCTGCGACTTGCTCACTCCACTTGCCGCGAGCACGTCGTCGAGCGTGGTGTCCCCGACTCCTTTGACGTACATCAGCTCGGCCGCTGCGGCGACGATCCTTGCCCGCGTCTTTGCGCCGCGAGCCGTCAGGCGTCTGCCAGTGTGCGAGTCAGCGGTCGTCATCACGTAGTCATGTTACTGATATCGGACTACGCGTTCCCCGTCCCCGAAGGGCCGTCATCCTCGGCTCCGGCAAAAGGCGCGAGTGCGATGTCGAGCGCGACGTTGAGCGGCCAAGGGTCTCGTGCGATCTGGCTCAGGGTGCTGCCTCCATGAAGCGCCGCGAGGACCAGGACGGCGGTTTTCCGGACGTCGATGTCCGCTCTCGAGCTGTGCGCGGAAGGGCACGGCGAGTCCCCTGCGGCGCCGGACTGGAGCAACCGGTCCAACGTCTGCGCGATGAGCTCGCACCAGCGATCGAGCAGATCGGCCCGCCCGGGAACGTCCCCCGATTGCCGCAGCGCCAACGCGTACGGTGATTGTGGGGTCATGAGCTCCTTGACGACGCGGCGACGCCAGCCGGCCAGCTGTGCCCGGTCTGTGACGCGAGACAGAGAAGCGCTCTCGCGGGCCAAGACCTCCGCGAAGTGTGTCGTCATCAATCCCTCCCGCCCGGTCGAAATCGCTCACGTACTCTACCAGGAGATGGGACTAAATAGTCCAAAACAGGTTTGTGCGAGTGCAGGTGCACGCAGCCTCAGCACCGTTGGCGGACGCTGTCGAGATGCGCCGCCGACCACCGCTCGGCGAGCGTCAGCGTTCGTGGCAGCGATCGCGCGTGCCTGTGGCTGTTGCTGAGGAGCGTAGGAACGGCGGTGATGGTCACGGTGAGGTCGACCCGGTCCGCAGCCCTACTCACGACCTCGCCTCTACGCCGCTGTCCGCCGACGGCCCGGAGCAGCCAAGGTCATCGGCGGCCTGCGGCCACTCCGGGGTGCTCGGGGTCGACGAGGCCGGTGTACTCGGGGTTGCGATCGATGAAGGCGCGTACGACCGGACACATGATGGTGACCGTCTTGCCCTGCGTGCGCACGTCGTCGAGGACGCGTCTGATGAGCTCGGTGCCGATGCCCTGCCTGCGGTACTCGGGGATCACCGAGGTCGCCAGCAGTACGAGCCGGTCGTCGCCGGCGACGTTGTAGGGCAGCCCGGCGATCTCGCGGTCGCCGAGGACGGCCTCGTAGATGCCGGCTTTCTCGTCCTTGAGGACTGTGAAGTCGAACGCGGGAGCATGGGGATCGTCGATCACCTCGTCCACGACGACGCTCTGGTCCTCACTGGGTGTGTTCTTGCCCTCGGGGTACTCGGAGGCGTAGGGGGTTGGGGTTGGGTCGGTCATGGGATGCTCATTCGTGGTTACTCGTTCGCCGGTCGGGGCCGCTCATGCGGGTTCTTGGGTGTGCCGAATCCATCAGGGACGCACGCGAATGATCGTCTTTCCCTTGATCCGCTCAGTCGGGTTGAAGGCGGCTACGGCATTCTCGAGGGTCGCCACGTTGCCGATGTCCGTGCGCAGCCGGCCGTCCCGGACCCGCATTTCCTGCGCGCCGAAGTCGAGCGCCGCCTGACGGTCGGCGGCGCGTCCGGTGCCGATGACGTAGGCGCCGGCCTCCTTGGAGAATTGAGTCACCGTCGAACCGAATCCACCGGCCGCACCATGCACGAGAAGGCTCTGCCCCACCGCGAAACGGCCGTGCACGAACAGTCCCTGCCACGCGGTCAGGCCCGAGATCGGCAGGCTCGCTCCCATCGTGAAGTCGACGTCGCCCGGCAGCGGCGCGAGGTTACGCGCCTCGACGGCCACGGACTCGGCCAGGGTGCCGTCACGAGTCCATTCTGCGAGCCCGAACACACGCTGCCCCACCGACAGCCCTCTCGTGCCATATCCGAGCGTGGTGACCACACCGGCCACCTCGTGGCCGGGGATCGACGGCGTGCGGTTCCGGCCGAGGCGATCGGTCCAGGTTCCCGGCCAGGTCAGCTCACCGGGGGTGAATCCCGACGCGTGGACCTCGACCAGCACGTCGTTCCCCGTCGCCTCCGGTTCGGGCCGCCCCGCCAGCGTCATCCCGGCCGTTCTCGCCGCCTCATCCGTCACCACATGGGCCTTCATCGGTACGCGCCTCTCCGCATCAGTCGCTCGCCGACCCGAAACGGCGGCTCTTCCCCTTGGTGACGCCAGACGTCCTCGTCTTACCCGGCCGAGCAGACGATCTGCGACGGGGAACGCAGCCCGCCGCGCCGGCTCCGAGGCCAGGCGCCGCGGAAGCTCCGGCTGCCGTTCCCGGTGCATCGAGAGAGATCCCCGCCGTGGGCCGGCGTCACGTATGGCGCGCGGCCACATGATCAACCTTTAGCCGTCTCCGCCCCACAGCCGGATCTGTGCGTGATCGACGGGTTCACGGCTTCGGCCTGGGGATGAGAGGTGCCGTCCCGCGGTGAGGAGCCTGCGGCGCGAGGTGCGGGCGAGGCCTGCCGTCTGCGGCATCCGTGACCGCGCACAGTGCTGGCCGGAGACCGCCGGTCGACGGACGCGGAGCGGGTTCCTGGAAGAGCGTGATGCGCGCGACGGACTGCGTGCACGTTGACACCGGCTGCGGCAGGACCTTAGCTTGGACTAAATCGTCCATTGTTGAGGTCGCTGTCGTCGTCGGCTCCACTCGTGGGACGCCCACCACCAGAGACCGTTGAGTCTGGAAGAGAGCACAGGGTGACAATCTCCCGTGGCTTCTTCGGCCGTCACGATCCGCGTGCCGTCGATCTACCGCCCGGTCAGCATCTGACTCACGGATTCCCCGTGCTGACGGCTGGGCCGACACAGCTGATCTCGACCGAGGTGTGGAGCTTCACCATCACGCCGGAGAGCGGCAAGCCGAGGCGGTGGAGCTGGAACGAGATGATGGCCTTGCCCTCCGAGGAGATCGACGTCGACATCCACTGCGTGACCCGGTGGACGAAGCTCGGGACCCACTGGCGGGGCGTGGCACTCGACACCTTCTTCGAGGAGATCGAGACCGACGACGAGTACGCGATGGTGCATTCGTACGGGGGCTACACCACGAACCTCCCCTTGGAGGACCTTCTCGGGGGCAAGGCCTGGATCGTGTACGAGTACGAGGGAGAGCCGCTGCACGCCGAGCACGGTGGTCCGGCGAGGCTGCTGGTGCCGCATCTGTACTTCTGGAAGTCCGCCAAGTGGGTGAAGGGCATCACGATGCAGCGCACCGATGAGCCGGGCTTCTGGGAAGGCTTCGGCTATCACCACTACGGGAACCCCTGGCGCGAGGAGCGCTACGCCGGTGACTGACACGAAGTCAACCGGGGGCCGGGCCGACGGCTCCCCGGAGGAGATTCCGCCGGCAAGGAATCCCTGGCGCAAGGCAACGCTCGTCGGTCTGCACCCGCAGTCCTGGCATTCCCGGACACTCGTTCTGGACGTCCCCGGCTGGACCGGACATCTGCCCGGTCAGCACGTGGACATACGTCTCACAGCCGCGGACGGCTACTCGGCCCAACGGAGCTACTCGCTGGCGGAGCCCGCCACCGCCGACCGCGTCGCCATCACCGTCGACCTCCTGCTCCACGGCGAGGTCTCGCCGTACCTGGTGGAGAGCATGGAGCTCGGCGACGAGCTCGACGTGCGCGGGCCCATCGGCGGATGGTTCGTCTGGGAGCCGGGGGACCCGTCCATCGGGGACGGCCCGGTGCTCCTGATCGCCGGCGGTTCAGGGGTGGTGCCGCTGGTCACCATGCTGCGAGCCCGGAAGCGAGCAGGGGATTCGACGCCGACGATGCTCGTGTATTCGCTTCGTGGCCCCCGTGACCTCATGTACGGGCCCGAGCTGGAAGAGATGTCGGCCGATCTGTCCGCGCCAGGGTCCGCCGAAGTGCGCCTCGTCTACACGCGCAAGGTTCCCCACGGGCACCCCCGTCCGGCCTCGCACCTCGCGATCGAGGACATCAGACCTCCCTCCGCGTGGCCGGAGCCCTTGGCGGCCCGGGTCTACGTGTGCGGCTCCTCCGGCTTCGTCGACCACGCCGCAGGGCTGCTCCACAAGGCGGGATACCCCGACGATCGCATACGCACGGAACGATTCGGACCGACAGGAGTCGATCGATGACCTCAGATCTCTCGCCCTCGGCAACGCCCGATGGCGGCACCGAGTCGGGCGCGGTCCTGGACGGCAACGCCGCTGCCGGCGATTTCGCCGGGATCCTCGCCGGCGACCCGACCACCGTCACGGTCCGCTGCGGTGGCTGCGGCGCCACACAAGCATTCGGGCAACTGATGGCATACATGGGCGGACCGGGGACTGTGCTGCGCTGTCGCCAGTGTGAGGCGATGGTCGCCCGCCTGGCCAGGACGCCGCAGGGCACGTGGCTCGACCTGTCGGGCTCCAGCTCATGGTTGTTTCTGCCCGCTCCAGGCCCCGCCTGACCGTGACCGCCGGGCGGCCGACGCAGCGTGTGCACGTCAGGACGTGGTCCCACTGCCCGGGCCAAGTGATCTCGATGCCGGACCGTGCCAGGTTCTGGCCGAGCGGCAGCGCGGCTTCCGCGGCGTGCACCGTGAACCTGGCCGGGCAGTCCTGCTCCAGGAGGCGCTGCAGGCCGCCCCGGCATCGAACGCCGAGCCTGGCTGCTCCTGCTGACCGCGCGCGGCGTCATGACCCTCCCGATCATCGCCGTACGAACCACCAGGACAGAAGCACGGCGGGAACAGCGACATCAAGCGCGGCAGATCACCGGCACAACAAGGGAAGAAGCCGAAGAAGCGACGGTATCCGGCGCCTGGCTGCTTCTTCGTCCTCCATCGCCTACGCCGGGTTGTTTCCAGGCGTAGGTTTGTCGCCGGATTCACCAGGTGACGCGGAGCGTTACGGGTCCGATGTCGACCGCGTTGCGGGTCCATTCGATGTGGTGGACCGGGTCCTGAAGCTGAAGGTCAGGCAGTTGACGGGCGAGTGCGCTGAGAGCGGTGCCGACCTCCAGGCGTGCCAACGGTGCGCCCAGGCAATAGTGGAGCCCGTGACCGAACACCAAGGGCGGGCTGGACTTTCGTCCGGGCAGAAACCGGTCGGGTTCGGGGAAGCGCCTGGGGTCTCGGTTGGCGGCTTCGAGCCGGACGAGGACCAGGTCGCCGGCGCTGATCGGGACGCCGGCCAGCTCGAGATCATGCTGGGCATAGCGGGGAAACGGTTCGCCGGTCAGTCCGGCCTGCATGCGCAGGACTTCCGCCACGGTCGCGTCGGCCTGGTCAGAGCCGGCGGTCGCCAGCGTGGCGAGTCGCCCTTCAGTAAGGAGCCGGATCGTGCCGACGGAGATGGCGTTCCTGGCCGACAGATAGCCTGCGGAGACGATCGTGGTGGTCATGGCTATGAGCTCGGTGTCGCTGAGCCGCCCGTCGTCGGTGTCGCGTACCGCGATCAGGCCGCTGAGCAGGTCGTCACCGGGTTCCTTGCGTTTGGCTGCGACCAGTCCAGCGGCGTAACCGCCGAGCGCGTCCCACGCCTGTGCGGCCGCGGCCATGTCTTCTTCCGCGCCGAAGACGAAGTCCGCGGCGCTCGCGGCGTCGGCCAGGTCGCGGAATCGCTCGCGCTCGTCGATCCTCACGCCGAGCAGCTCGCTGATCACGGTGATCGACAGCGGGGTGGCGAGTTCGGCGACAAGGTCGGCGGGCGGGCCGCCACCGGCGACCGCCGACACATAGCCGGCGGTCAGCTGCTCGATGCGCCCGCGCAGTGCGGCAAGACTGCGAGGGCTGAAGGTCTTCGACACCAGGCGACGGAGCCGGGCGTGGGCCTCGCCGTCCTGGAACAACGTGTCGTTGCCGGGGAGATCGGTGCCGGGTGGCGCCAGCCCGAACCCGCGGTCGGACAGGACCGCTGTGACGGCATCGTAGGAGGTGACCAGCCAGGCAGGTTGCCCGGCCGGGGTGAGGACCCGGGCGACGGGCGTCCTGGCGCGCAGCCGCGCGTAGGCCGGAGGCGGCTCCATGGGGTCGGGCCGGTCGAACGGCAGGGTCGGCGTCGTGGTCGTCATGTGGGCACCTTTCACCGGCGATGAGCGGGAGTCATCCGGCTTGGCCTCGGCCAGTTCGTCGAGTCGGCGATAGAAGTCCTGGCCGCGGGCCGCCACCTCAGGATCGGTGGCCAGTGCGGCGTACCAGGCGGAGGAGTAGCCGTTGGCACGGCGGGACGCTTCAGGCAGAACGCCCTGGTAGTGGTAGTAGCGCACAGTGCGGGTCGAGACCCCCAGCAGCGCGGCCAGCTCTCCGATCCGCATGCCCACAGTTAAGACCTTGACGTTGCGTCAAGGTCAAACCCGGTTTCCCAAACTTATAGGAGCTAGACATCTCCTCTATTAGGAGCTGTTTGTGGTCCGGATCATGTGGTTGTGGTGAGGAGCGGTACGGTAACCCAGGCTGCTGTGCAGCCGGTGCAGGTTGTACCAGCCCTCGATGAACTCGAAGTCTTCGGTCATCGTGTCCGACGTTCCTGGCCGGCCCATCCGAGCCACGATCCACCCATCCACTTGCAGTGTTGCGACTTCGTTGAATCTAAAGCCATGCACCACCGATTACGGGTCAGAGCCGGTGACCGTACAGTCCCCGGACACCAGGCGGAGCACCGGTCGGGATGTGTGCGGAGGGTGGCGCGACGAAGATCATGTGACGCAGGAGGTCAGTTCCTCCACCATGGTCCGTGGCTCGGAGGTCCCTACCGGGGGTCTTCGATGAGAGGACGTAGTCTCCGGTCGAGTTCGTCTTCATCCGGCCTCAGGGGAGCAACTGCGTTCCGCTCATCGTCACGCAGGCTTTGCGGACACCGGATCTCTTTGCCGGGCAACCTGAAAGTCTTGACCAGCCTGCCGGTACGGGCCTCGTAGGCGGTGTAGGTGTATTTCGCGTCGACTGCCGGTATCGAGAACGGGCGGATCGCTTCAGGGCTGGGAGTCCCGATGGTCCAGGAGACCTGGTAGTCGCAGAAGGTCACGCGCTTACTCACCGATTTCAGGTGCTCGCAGACCACGAGCTGGATCTGGGCGCGGTATGCCTTGTGCCGGACGACGTCGCTTTGGCTGGGTTCCTGCAGCCGCCATTCCCTTCGCAGCAAAGGCTTGGCGTCGCCGTACACGACCTGGACCTGCCCGTCGAGGGATCTCACGCTGTCCGCCACTGCCAGGTGCGGTCCCGGTCCGGCATACGGCGCCGCGTCCGTGGCCCACGGCCGGGGCCAGGGCTGGCCGGGCCTCATGGCACATGGCTGCGTATCCACCGGAGAGCCGGGCAAGCGTGATCGCCTCAGCTCTTCCCGTTGGCGATCTCTGCCTGCCAGCCCGATGGGGATCCCCACGGTAAGGATGGCCGCAGCGAAGATGAGAGCTACGATCCAACCCGACCTCATGGCACTCGCACCAGACGGCTCGCGGTCACGTCGTGACTGTAATAAGACCCCGGAATCGTCACAACAGCCGGGTGGTGATGGCGGCGACCCGTGTTCCGGCGGCGCGACCGCTGAGCCCCCGCGGCCGTGCTCGAACGACCCGGCCGGCAGGTCCAGCATGGCCGTGTACTGCGAGAGCTCCAACGTCGCCGCCGTCGCCACCTACCGGTCGGAGGGCATGGAGCTGGTGTCCGAAAGACGGGACAGATCGCGGGCCGCGTGAAGAGCTCGGTGAGGCTTGACGGCCCACACCGACGCTGACCCGCTTCAGGCGCTGCCGGTGCTGGTGCGAGGCCCCAGCTCGCGGACGATCCGGGCGAGGGCCCGAATGAGGCCGGTCTCGGCCTCGCTGCGCCAGACCAGGGCGTACGGCAAGGGGTCCAGGTCCCGGATGGGCAGGTAGACGATGCCAGGCCGAGCCCCGTACCGTGCCATGTGGGCCGGGAAGCAGGTGACGATCTCGCCGATGCTGGTCAGGCTGAGGATCTCCTCGGTGTTGCGCACCATGGGACCGCGCTGGATCGAGCGGCCGTTACGGGTGTGGGAGGGCACGTAGCTGTCGAACCAGTAGTCGGGCCTGGACTCGACGTCGGGGTGCTGGAAGTCGCTCACCACGTCCAGCGCCACCGCCGTGCGCCCGGCCAGCTCGTGGCCGGCGCCGACGGCCAGCACGCGCGGCTCGGCGTAGAGGACCGGGCCGACGGTGAGGTCGGGTTCCTCGATGGGCAGCCAGGCAACCAGGACGTCGACCTCGCCGCTGCGCAGCGCGCCGAAGGGGTCGCTGAAGGCCGGGTGCCGGATGGTCAGCCGCCAGCCGGGATGACGGGCGCGGAAGGTGTCCCAGTAGACGCGCAGGTCGTACACGTTGAGGGGCAGCATGCCGACCCGCAGCACGGCGGTGATGCCCTGGGCGGCCAGGCGGGCGCGTTCGAGACTGTCACGCAAGCCGGCATAGACAGGCGTCAGGTCGTCGCGGAGCTGCCGGCCGAGCGGGGTCAGGCGGATGCGCCGGCGGTTGGAACGGTCGAACAACGCGCCGCCCAAGCGTCGTTCCTGCTGGCTGACCGCCTGGCTGATCCGCGCCTGGGACACGCGCAGCCGTTCGGCCGCGCGGCCGAAGTGCAGCTCTTCGGCCAGCGTCAGGAAGATCTCGATGTCCCGCACTTCCACCGGCGCTCTCTCCTGTCATGACGGGCGCGTTACCGGCACGGCGCTGACGGCCGGCCGTGCCACCGGAGCAGCTGATGGTCACCCTGGATCGTCAGGGTCGCCACGACATCGTCTCGGTGATGATGCGCACGTACAGCGGCGTCGGCAGAGCCCAGGCTACGGCGTCGCGCGGGAACGCGGTCATCGGGTGGGCGGCCTGGGCCAGCCGGTACGTGCGGGAGGCGTACCCGATGGTAGGCGGCTGCCGCACGTGCTCCAGCGTCCGCGCGAGCGTCACCGCGTCCTTCTGCCAGGGCATCACGCCCCGCCAGGTCACATGGTAGGCGGATGCCGTCCAGGTCGCGCCCGCCTCAGCTCGCCATCCGTACGGCGGCGCCACCTGCCGTCATAACTCGTGCGTTATCGGGAGGTTCGCGAAGCTTGTGTTGATCGGATCGGCGCCTTCGACGAGGGTTGGTGCCGGCCACCCCGGCCGCCGGCACCGCGTTCACGGCTGCAAGCACGCCGGTGTGTGCCGAACCCTGCCGAACATCACCTCCGTGGAAGGAGTCACCTATGCGTGCACGGATGACCAACCCCGCCTACGTGCTGCCCGGCGGCATGAAGGGCATCGGCGCGATCTTCAAGGCGGTCAACGAGGGCGGCATCTCCCATGAGGTGCAGGAGCTCGTGGGCCTGCGGGCCAGCCAGATCAACGGTTGCGGCGCCTGCGTGCACGCCCACACCCAGGCCCTGGTCAAGGCCGGGGAAACCGTCGAGCGGATCGCCGCCGTGGCCGCCTGGCGGGAGGCGCCGTTCTTCAGCGACGCCGAGCGGGCCGCGCTGGAGCTGGCCGAGGCGGTCACCCGGCTGGCGGACCGTTCCGGCGAGGCGGTGGACGACGAGCTGTGGGACCTGGTCGCCGACCACTACGACGAGAAGCAGATCTCCGCCCTGCTCCTGCTCATCGGCGTGACCAACCTGTTCAACAGGCTCAATGCCGCCATCAAGGAGCCCGCCGGCGCCACCTGGACGTGACCTGGACCGACGCGCCGGGCATGGCTGCGATGTTCGCCGCGCACGACAGGTTGCGCGGCGAGATGACCTCCCTGGCGCGGCTCACCGTCCGTGGCGGCCGGAACCCCCGCCGCGTCTTGCGCACCGCCGCTGGCTGGCGCTCGTTCAAACACGCGCTGGGCGGGCACTTCGCCGCCGAGGACAAGGCGCTGTGGCCACCGCTGCGCCACGCTCTGGCCCTCCGGCCGGAAGGCCTGGCCCTGCTGGAGGCGATCGAGGCCGAGCACGCCGCGCTCCACCTGCTCATCGAGGCGATCGACGAGCAGGTGGCCACGCCCAGCCAGGCCCTTGCCGACGCCGGGCCAGGCGCGCTCGGCGACCTGACCGACTCTCTGGTCACGGGTCTGACCGGGCACCTGGCGCATGAGGAGCACGCGGCGCTCCCGCTGCTCCGGCAGACCATCACCCCACCCCAGTGGGCGCGTTTCGCCCATCTCCACACCCGGCTGACCGCCGCCGACGCGGCGCGGACCGGCCCCGAACGTTGGAGCACCACACCATGACCACCATCGCGCTGATCACCGGCGCCACCAGAGGCATCGGCCACGCCACCGCCAAGCTCCTCGCCGAGAACGGCGTCACCGCGATCCTCGGCGCCCGCGACCCCGTACGGGGCGAGGAGGCCGCCGGGCCGCTCGGCCTGCCGTACGTGCGGCTCGACGTCACCGAGCCGGACAGCGTCCGGGCGGCGGCCGCGTGGATCGGGCGGGAGCACGGCCGGCTCGACATCCTGATCAACAACGCCGGGATCACCGTCCCCGACGGCCCGCCCAGCGGCACCACGGCCGAGGAGGCCAGGAGGGTCTACGAGACCAACGTGTTCGGCGTCATCGAGGTCACCAATGCGATGCTGCCGCTGCTGCGCCGCTCGCCGGCGGGGCGCATCGTGAACGTCTCCAGCGAGCGCGGCTCGCTCGGCCGCGCCCTGGACCTGGGGCATCCGCTCTGGCCGATGCTCAACCTGGCCTACACCTCCGCCAAGGCCGCCCTCAACATGATCACCATCGCCTACGCCAAGGAACTGTGGAACACCCCGATCAAGGTCAACGCCGTTGACCCGGGTTGGGTCAGGACCGACATCAATGACAACGCGGGGACCAAAAGCCCGGAGGAGGGGGCCGCGCCGATCGTGGACATGGCGCTGCTCGGCTCCGACGGCCCCACGGCCGCCTTCGTCCAGCACGAGGGTCCCCTCCCGTGGTAGTCCGGAGGAGACAGCCGATCCTCATCAGTGCCGCTCCCGCCGCCGGCGGGAAACCGGCCCCCACATCGCGGATGGTGATCGGTCAACGGTGACGGCGGCGTGATCGCTCGTCGCAACGACTCCGGCGGTGCTTGCACGGTTCCGCTCGTCCACCGCTTCCAGCGGACCACCCGTTCGGCCTGGCGAGCGACCTCCCGCGGTCCGCCGATGTGGACCAGCCCGTCGGCGAGCAGCACGGCCAGCCCGTGGACCGCTGCCCAGTACACCAAGTCGGCCCCGGCCCGCGCCGCCGCCGGCAGGCCGCCCGCCTCCACCAGACGGTCGAACTCCGCGGTGAGCACGTCGTGCGGGTGGGGCACGATGGAGGAATCCGGGCTGGTGGCGCCGAGGACGAGCCGGGCGACGGCCGGGTCGTCGAGCGCCCACCGCACGTATCCGCCGCCGAGTGCGCCCAGCCGCCGCTGTCGGTCGCCCGCCTGCCCCGGCGCCCGCTCGCACTGCTCCCGCAGGTGCTCGCCGAGCCATGCGAGCGTGCGCTCCGACAGCGCGCGGACCAGCGCGTTGCGCGAGACGAAGTGGTGATAGGCGGCGCTGGGGCTGACGCCGACCCGCGCCGACGCCTCCCGCAGCAGCGACCGATATGGGTGACCTTCCCGATGTGCTGACCAGCCCGCCGCCCATCGTGCGGGCGAGCCGATCGAGGTCTCCGAAGGCGTGTACGTCATCCCCGACAACCGTGTCGAGCCCGTCCCGAACGTCGGCATCGTCATCGGCTCGCACGCCGCGCTGATCATCGACACCGGCATGGGCCCCCGCAACGGCGCCTACGTCCTGGAGCAGGCCCGCCGTCTGCCCGGCGACCGCCGCCTGTACCTGATGATTACGCGCTTCCACCCGGAGCACGGGTTCGGCGCGCAGGTGTTCAAGGGAACCGCGACGATCGTCTGCAACGCCGCCCAGCGGGTCGAGCTGCACCGCAAGGGCACGGCTTACGTGGAGATGTTCAAGGGCCTGAGCCCTGCCGTCGCGACCGAGCTGGAGGGGGTGGAGCTGGCCGATCCCGACCTGGTCTACGAGAGCGAGGCGGAGATCGACTCGCGCCGCACTTCCCGCCGTACGACACGGACGTGGACGGCCCGCGCTCGATCCGCGTGCTCGACGAGCTGGTCGCCCTCGGACCCGCGGTCGTCGTGCCCGGCGCGCCTGGGGACGCCGACGTGCGGGGTGAAGCGGACATTCCGGGCGGGCGGCGGGAGCGGGGCATCACCGCGTACGCGAGGATCTTCGGCGTGCCTGAACACGAGGTGGCCGCGGCGTTCGACCACCGCGTGGGGCCGGGCTTCGCCGAGGAGGCGCTGCAGGCCGCGGGCGGCGCCGCGTGGTCCCACCCCGCGCTCACCGGCCGCGACCGCAACATCGCCATCATCGCCGCCCTGACCGCCCAGGGCGTCAGCGGCGACCGCCTGCTCACCCACCTGCGCCTGCCGGTCGCGGTCGCCTGGGATCCCGGCGTGCTGGAGTTGGCCAGGGTGACGACGGATCCGTACCGGAGCAGGCAGGCCAATGGTGTCCTGCGTGACGAGCCGCGCGAAGACGGCATCACGCCTTCGGCGTCAATCGGGCAGAAGGGCGCCGCGCCGCGCCTGCCGCGTGGCGGCCAGTCCTCCCGCCAGGCCGCTCACCGCGCAGACCAGCACCAGCCCGGCGTACTGCGGCAGAGAGTAGGCGAACCGCAGCTCGCCGGTCGCGGCCTTGCCGAGCATGGTGAGCGAAGCGGCGGCGATGCCCGTTCCGAGCAGCGTCCCGGCACACGTCACGATCAACGTCTCCCAGCACACCACCCGGGCGAGCTGCCGCGGCTTGGTCCCCACGGTCCGCAGCAGCCGGATCTCATCGGCGCGCTCGGCCATCGTCATGGCGGTCGCGTTGAGCACCGAGAGGATGGTGTAGAGCACCGCCGACCCCACCAGCATCGGAGCGACCCATGCCGACGATCCGGTACGGATGACGCCCGCCGCCGCGTCGGTGGTCGCCACGGCGAACAGGAAGGTGCACGCCAGCGCGACGGTCAACATCACCGGAGACGCGGCCGACATCGCCCGGCGCGGCTGAGTGACCAGGGAGGACCTGGCCAGCATCCCCGCACCCGGATCGAGCCGGGCCACCGCGGCTCCGAGCAGCCAGCCCATCCCGCGCAGCGCGACGGGGCCCAGCGCGGAGGCGCCCACGCACAGCACCATCGTCGCCCCCAGCGCGGCCGGCGCCGCGTTCGCCGGCTCGACCTGCGGCACGAGCCACAACAGCACGACTCCCGCCGCCAGCGCCAACACCCCGATGACCGCGCGGGGCCAGGGCAGCAGCCGCCGCTGCGCCGCGCTCTCCCGCAACACCTCCAGCGGGCCCACACCCACCGCCTTGCGCGCCGCGACCCGAGCCGCCAGCAGCGTCACCGCCAGCCCGACCACCAGCGCCACGATGAACGGCCCCGTCGCGACCTCCACCGGGACGCCCCCGGGCGCCAACCCGGTAGCCCGCATGAACGCCGCCATCAGCACGGCGTACGGCACGGCCAGCAGGCAGCCCGCCACGACCGCCAGCACGGCCACCACCAGCGCCTCCGCCGTGATGAGCCGGCTCACCTGACGCGGCGTCATGCCGACCGACCGCAGCAGCGCCCAGGTCCTGCGCTGCCGCAGCACGTGCAGGCTCAGCATGCCCGCGACCACGAAGACCGACACGAACCCCGACACCGCGGACGACAGCACCAGCAACCCCATGACGCCGTTCAGCTCCTCACGCGTGGCCGCGCCGGTGACCACCAGGCCACTGCCACCGATCAGCATCACGGCCAGGACCACCGCCGCGAACGAAGCGGCGAAGCCCATCGGGTTGGTCCGTACGTTGTTCCAGGCCAGGAGGAGTGTCACCGGCGGCCGCCCAGCCGCATGCCGATCTGGTCGACCGAGGGCCTGTCCAGGACGTCGACGATCCGCCCGTCGGTCAGGAACAGCACGCTGTCGGCCCGGGCCGCCGCCTCCGGATCGTGCGTGACCATGACCACCGTCTGACCGAACGCGTCGACCGCCTCCCGCAGCAGCGCCAGCACTTCATGCCCGGTGCGGCGGTCCAGCGCTCCGGTCGGCTCATCGGCGAACAGCACCTCCGGCCTGCCGAGCAGGGCGCGGGCGATCGCCACCCGCTGCTGCTGGCCCCCGGACAGCTGCGCCGGTCGATGCCCCTCCCGCCCGGCCAGCCCGACCCGGTGCAGCAACTCGCGCACCCGTGACGGGTCGGCCCGCCGCCTGGCCAGGCTGCTGGGCAGGATCACGTTCTGCCAGGCTGTCAGCGACGGCACCAGGTTGAACGCCTGGAAGATGACGCCGACCCGGTCGCGGCGCAGCACCGCCAGTTCGTTCTCCCCGAAGCGGGTGATGTCCTGTCCGGCGATGTGCACCGCCCCCGAATCCGCCCGGTCCAACCCCGACGCACACTGCAGTAGCGTGCTCTTGCCCGACCCCGACGGGCCCATCACCGCAGTGAAACTACCGCGCGGGAACCCGACGCTGACCTGCCGCAGCGCAGCCACTTCGGTGGCGTCTTTCCCATATGTCCTGCTCACTTCCTCAAGGAGGACCGCACGATCAATCATGATCAGCAGCGTGCCGCAACGCGTGCACCCCACCCATCCGGTATCTCCCCGATCAGCCCCTGAGGCTTCCCGTAGGCTCCTGACATCTCACGCCACGGCGTGACACCTGCCTGCTGAGCTTGCCTGCATCCGCGGCCCGGCAACAGCCGGCCGATCTGCGCGGGACGTCGGATCTCTTGGCGCAGGGCGCGGGCGCGTTCCCGGGCCTTGGCGAGGTCTCCGGCTGTGCTGGCGATCCGCAGAGGTTCACTGCTCGGAGAGGTCGTACACGGTCATGCTGATTCCGTGATCGGCCAGGTGCTGTCGGATGAGCGGCTCGATGACGTCGCAGCTGCCACCGGCCAGGCCCGTGCCGATGCGCGGCAGGTGCACGCTCGCCTGGTACAGCAACGGTTCGACCGGCACGAGCCGGACGCTCGCGGTATGGTTGCCGGTTCACAGCACATCGGTCACCAGTTTCGCGAACTCCTCCGGCGTGAGCATCTGGACGATGTGGGCCCGGGCCAGCTCGGGTGTCTCGGCGATCACTTCGGCGTGGTCGTGCTTGACCCAGTCCGTGACGGCTGACATCTCCGTGACCTTCGCGTATCGAGGCAGGGGATGTGGCTTGGAGGCGCCTTCACATCCACGGGGGTTCTCTTTCCAGCAAGCAGTCGAGAGCCGACGCGTGTACGTTTCGGTCATGTGCTGGCGGGTCTGAGGAGCTTGGCCCGCCGTCTGGACGCCCGTGAGCGTGCGGGCCTTCCGCCGCGCCGGCCGCACGCCAGGCTCCAGACGGACGGCGGGCTGCCTCCTCTGTCGCCGCTGAATTTGGACGATATAGTCCGCTACCGGTTTGCGCTCCGACGGAGCGGTTAGACATCCTGATGCGCGATGAGGGCAGGTAGCCGTCTCGCGGGCCTGCGAGCTCAGCGACCGCCGGCACGTTCTCCTGCACGCCCGGCGCCTACGCGATGCCATCGGGCTGTTCAGTCGAGCCAGCGAAGAGGATGGAGTGAGTGTCATGTCGGCACGTACGGCCCTGATCACGGGCGGCACCAGCGGAATCGGGATGGCGGCCGCGCGGACTCTGCACGAGCGCGGTCACCGTGTCGCCGTCACCGGGCATCGCGAGGAGAGCCTCGCTCGGGCGCGGGAGGAGCTGCCCGGCGATGTCCTGGTCTTGCGGGCTGACGCACGGTCGCTCTCGGACACTGACCGGGTCGTGTCCGAGGTCGGAGCGCAGTTCGGCAATCTGACCACGCTGTTCCTGAACGCCGGCGTGAACCATCCGATGACGTTGGAGGCGTGGGACGAGGCCGCGTACGACGACGTGTTCGCCGTCAACACCAAGGGAGTGTTCTTCACCCTGGTCAAGGCGTTGCCGCTGCTGTCCGACGGTGCTTCGGTGATCGTCACCGTGGGGATCGGAGCAAGGCGCAGCCTGACCGGTAGCAGCGTCGCCGCCGGGTCCCACGGCGCGATGCTGGCCATGATCCCGACGCTGGCCCTCGAACTGGCGCCGCGCCGCATCCGCATCAACGCGGTCAGCCCGGGGATGACCGACACCCCGATGACGCGGGCCTCGATCCGGACGGCGACCGAAGACGTCGCCGGGACGATGGCGGCGATGGCCGAGCGCAACCCGTTCGGCCGCCTCGGAACGCCAGAAGACGTCGCCGGGACGGTCGCCTTTCTGGCTTCGGACGATGCCGCGTACGTCACCGGGCAGGAGATCGTCGTGTCCGGCGGCGCAGGCTTGGCCATCTGACCGAATCGTCACACGTCTATGCGGAACCGCTCGCTGCGGGTGACGGCCCGAGTGAGCGGTCCCCGGGCATCGATGCACACCTTCTGGCCGGCGGTCCATGCGCCCAGGGCTTGGGAGGGCCTGCTGCCGGCGCTCACAGGGCCGGCCTCATCTCCGCCTGGCCCGCCGTAGCCGAACAAGCCGGACTGTAAGGTCCGCTGAACATGGCGGTTCGCAGTCAATCTGGCATTTGTATGGACTTTTTAGTCCGGTATACGGTGGGCACCGACGTGGTGTCGGGAGCGACCCGACCAGCGTGTACACGGCTTGTGCTGCTTCGACGAAAGAGGTTCGCGGTGGACGACACGGAGATCGATCAAGAGAATCGCCGCTGGGTGCAGGAACTCGCCGCCGCAGGCCCACGAAGAGAGGCCACATGCGCCGAGCTGTATCCCCTGCTGCTCCGCGTCTCGCATGCGGAGGCTCGCCGGCGCGCCTCCCTCCTCAAGCTGGACGGCCCGGAACTCGAGGACATCGCCCACCAGGCCGCCGCTGACGCGTTGATGGCCATCACCGAGCGGTTGGACGAATTCCGGGGTGAGGCGCGGTTCACCACCTGGGCGAGCAAGTTCGCGATCCTCAACGTGGCCACGAAGATGAACCGCCACTTCTGGCGCCGCCACGAGGTCCCCTACGAACAAGAGGACTGGTCCAAGCTCGCTTCCCGGTTCGACGTCGGCCCTGAGGGTGAGGCACAGGCCCGGGAGTTCGCGGCCGCCGTCTCGGCTGCGGTGAACGAGAACCTGTCCGATCGCCAGCGGCTCGTGTTCGTCGCGACGGTCCTCAACGGCATGCCGATGGATGTCCTGGCCGACGAACTGGGCTCGACCCACAACGCGCTCTACAAGGTGCTCTTCGACGCCAGGAAGAAGCTCCGTATCGCGCTGGTGGCCGATGGCTACCTGCCTGAGTCGCCGGCGATTCGGTCGGGCTGAGTGCCGCATGCCTCGCCGCAGCGAGGCCTCCACCGAGGCATTGAGCTTCTTCGGCCGAACGCCCGGACCGGGATCAACGTTCGACGGGGCCCGGCCTCAGCGCGGAGGTGTCCAAGTCGCCCTTGCGGAGCCGGAAGACCTGAAGACGCAGCGCGTAATACTTCTCCGTTTCCCCGACCCACTCCATCCCGATGCGGCGGGCGGCGCGTGTACCGCGATCATTGTGAGGCCGTACGACGGCGAAGACCTCTTCCTCGCCGTTGCTGAACGCGTAGTGAGCCAGAGCGTGACCCGCCTCGGCCGCCAGCCCGCGGCCCCACGCCCAGGGAGCGAGCTGGTAGCCCAGCTCCAGGTCATCGCCCTCCGGCGGCAACGGAAGGATCTGCCCCGAGCCGGCGACACGCCCGCTCTCGATCTCTTCGATCACCCACCGGCCACTCGGGCGCCCATCGGATCCCAGGGGTGCGGCGATCCATCTGGTGATCACCGCCCGCATCTCGTCGAGATCCTTGATGCCATCCATGGCGGGGGCCAGCCACCGGGAGACCTCCGCGCTGCCGTAGATGTCGAGCGCTTCCGCCGCGTCTGCCTGATGCCACGCGCGCAGCCGCAACCGTGGGGTGCTGATGGTCGAGCCGACGATGGTGACCTCGTGAGACAACGCTGCTCCTCGACGGGGGACGGGACACGCCCAACAGGGCAACCAGGGATTGCTTACACTACGCCGGACCGGACGAAATCGTCCAATGAGATCCAGGTCGAGCTTCTCCGGCCGCTGCCCATAAGGCTTGCCCTGTCGTATCCAGGTGGCCTAGCTTGGACTATATAGTCCTATCGATGGGCACCGGCCAGCCCTCGGCGTCGCGGAGACGACGATCCAGCCGCGGCGAACGCCGAATTACGTGAAGGAGCAAGAGATGAACGACGCCACGTCGTCGGCCGAGGATCTGGCGATCCTCGAGCAGCTCAACCTTGACTACAACCGCTCGGACCAGGCCGGCGATGCCCAGCGCCTCGGTGAGTTCCTCGCTGAGGATTTCATCGTGCAGACCCCGGGTGTCACGCGCAATCGTACGGACTACCTCGAAGACATCGCCAAGCCCCGGCCCTTCAAGGATCAGGTTCTGCACGAAGTCAAGATCCGAATACTCGGCGATGTCGCGCTGATCCACGGCAGGGTGACGTACACCATGATCGCCGATGGGGTGGAGCACGACGCGCTGTACACCGACGTGTACCAGAAGCGTGGGGGCGTCTGGCTCTGCGTCTCCGCCTGCGCGATCGCACCCGGCGCCTGACCCGCCGCCATGTCCGACACCGCGGTCCAGACACGCTACGAACGGTTCGCCGAGCTCCACCGTGGCCCCGGCACGTTCATCATGCCCAACGTATGGGACGGTCCCTCGGCCCTGCTTTTCAAGGAGGCCGGATTCAGGTCCATCGCGACCTCTTCCGCGGTCCTCGCCGCGACCCTGGGCCGGCTCGACGGCATCCACGCCGTCGGCCGGGATGAGCACCTGAACCATGCCGCCCTGCTCACGTCCGTGAGCGGCCTGCCGATCAACGGCGACTTCGAGGACGGCTACGGCGAGACCCCCGAGGATGTCCGGGCCACTGTCGACGCCGCCGTCGCCCGCGGTCTCGCCGGCATCGGAGTCGAGGACACCACTGGTGACCCCGCCGGCCCGATACGTGACTTCGACGACGCGGTTCGCCGCATCCAGGCTGCCGCCGCGGCCGCGCACGGACGGATCGTCCTGACCGGCCGGACGGACAACTTCCTGTGGGGAGTTTCCGACCTCGATGACACGATCCGCCGCCTCTCCGCCTACGCGGAGGCAGGAGCCGACGTCCTTTATGCGCCGAACCTGCCGGACCTGGCCTCCATCAGCGCAGTCGTCAGGGCCGTCGCCCCCAAGCCGGTCAACGTCCTCGTCGGTCCTCAAGACGCGGTCACCCTCGCGGACCTCCGGACCATCGGTGTCCGCCGGATCAGTCTCGGGGTCGACCCCTACACGCACGCTCTCGGAGCAACACAGGCGGCTGCGGCGAAGCTCGCGAGGGGAGATCTGACGGCGCTCGCTTCAGATCTCGACTTCGGCCACATCGTCGGCCTCATCAAGGGCTGACCCGGCCGCGCAGCCCGGCATCCGGCGCATTGAGCCAGATCTCGACGTGCGCTGTTCTGGCCGCCCGCGGGGCCCGTGCAGGTACGCCGTGGCGCGCTCACCGAGCAGGGACCGATCAGAACACGCGATCAGCCAGGAGAACACCTGATGGACAACGAAGAGCCGACGCTGACGCACGACGCACCGCGGATCCGCGTGCTCACGGCATCCTCGTGCACCGCGGCCGTCCGCGTCCCGGCCGAGCCTTCAGCTGCCCGCGCCGCTTCCACTGGTGCGGAGCCCGGTAGCAGGCGGGGCTGGGCGTCCGTCGGCGCGGTCGCGCTCGGGGCGTTCGTCATCGTCATGACGGAGACGCTGCCGGTGGGGCTGCTACCGGAGATCGCCGACGGGCTGCATGTCTCGCTCGGCCTCGCCGGGCTGATGGTGCTCGTGCCGGGCTTCAGCGCGGCGGTGTCGGCACCGCTGTTCTTCCTCGGCTCCGGCCGCTTCAACAGGCGCTCCGTCATCGTCGTCCTGGGGCTGACGGTGCTGGTGTCGAACGCGGTCGTCGCGGTGGCGCCGGACTTCGTCCTGGTGCTGATCGCCCGCATGATCTTCGGAGCCACGCTCGGGGCCTTCTGGACCGTGGTCTCACCGGTCGGACCCAAGCTGGTGGGCCCGGCCGGCGGCACCCGCGCCATCACCGCCATCGCGGCCGGGATCTCGGGCGGGACGGTGGTGGGGCTGCCGGCGGGGCAGTTCCTCGGCAACCTCGTCGGCTGGCGTCTCACTTTCGCCATCGCGGCGGCGGCGACGCTGCTCGTCGTGGTCGTGCAGGCAGTCGTGCTGCCGGGCATACCGCCGGACGGGCGTACACAGTTGCGTGATCTCGTGGGAGTCGTGACGCGGCGGGCCGCCCGGTTCGGGATGGCGGCGGGCGCGATGGTGTTCATCGGGCAGTTCGCCGCCTGGACCTATGTCACCCCGTTCCTGATGGACCACACGCGGCTGTCCAGCGGCGTGATCTCCCTGCTCTACGTCATGTACGGCATCGGGGGCATCGCCGGCTCCCTCATCGCCGGATCGCTGTTCAAGCGCACAGTGATCGGCAGCTTCGCAGGGGCGGCGGCGGCCGTGGCCGCCCTGCTCATCGCCCTGGCGAGCGTGGGCGCCATACCTTGGGCCGCCGGCCTGCTGCTCGTGCTGTGGGGCTTGTTCTGGGGAATCGTGAACCCGGGAACGCTGGTCTGGATCCTCGACGCCGCCCCGCAATCCCCGGAGGCCGCATCGGCGGTGAACATGACGAACCTTCAGATAGCCCTGGCCGCGGGGTCCGGGCTCGGCGCGATCCTGGTCTCGTCGACGACCTTGCCGACGGTGTTCCTCACGGCGGGCGTCATCGTCCTGGCCTCCGCCGCACTCGCCGTGGTGGCGCGATCGCGGCAGTGAAGGTAAGACGGCGCTGCGAGTCGACACCAATCCATCAGAACAAACACCGAACCGCACAAAGCAGGAGCAAGACGATGAACGACACCAAGCAGTCGGCCGAAGACCTGGCGATCCTCGAGCGGCTCAACAACGACTACGTCCACTCCGACCAGTTCAACGATGTCAAGCGCTTCAGCGAGTTCCTCGCCGAGGACTTCATCGTGCAGCTTCCGGGAATCACCCGTAACCGTGCCGAGTTCCTCGACTACATCGCCAGGCCGCGGCCCTTCAAGGATCTCGCCGTGCACGACGTCACCATCCGCATCCTCAGCGACGTTGCTCTGATCCACGGCCGGAGCACCTACACCATGCTCGCGGACGGAGCGAAGCAGGAAGCTCTGTACACGGACACGTACCAGAAGCGTGAGGGGACCTGGGTCTGTGTCTCCGCCTGCGCGATCGCTCCGGGCGCCTGACGGCGCCGGCGAACCTGCTGGTCACAACGCGGCAACAAGCGGAGACCGCAGCGACCAGCCTGGGCAGCCGGGACAAGGCTCCGGCCGGCGTTCGTCTGCGCGGTGGTCTCCCTGGTGGCCGTGTTCGCCGCAGTGGGCTCGACGATCCCGCTGTTCAACATCTACCGAGCCGAGGACGGGCTCACCGACGCGGGCATCTCGCTGACCGTCGTCGCCTACTCCGCCGCCACGCTCAGCACCCTGCTGGTGCTGGGACGGGTGTCCAATCATGTGGGCCGGCGGCCCACCGCGATCGCAGCCTCGGACTGCTCGTACTGGGTTGTCTGCTGCTGGTGAACGTGCCCTGCGCCGTGTGATTCGCGATCACCGTGCGCTCGTCCACCTCGGCATTCGCCTGCTCGTGGTCAGCGCATGAGCTGGTCGAGGGTGATCGGCAGGGAACGGATGCGCCGGCCGGTGGCGTGGTGGACGGCGTTGGCGATGGCCGCCGCCAGCCCGACCAGGCCGACCTCGCCGACGCCCTTGGTGCCCACCGGGGTCGCCCGGTCGGGCTCGCCGACGAAGATCACGTCCAGGTCCGGGATGTCGGCGTTCACCGGGATGAGGTAGTCGCCGAAGGTGGCGTTGGCGATGCGGCCGGTCTCCCCGTCGGTGGCGGTGTCCTCGAACATGGCCTGGCTGATGCCGCCGACGGTGCCGCCGGTGATCTGGCTGCTGGCCGTCTTGGCGTTGAGGATCCGGCCTCCGTCGATGGCCGAGACGACCCGGGCCACGCGCAGCAGGCCGAGGTCGGGGTCGATGCGTACCTCGACGAACTTGGCCCCGAACGCGCCCGCCACGGCCATCCCGAGCTGTTCCGGCTGGGGCGGGGTGCTTCTGCCGTCGGCGCTCAGCTCCTCCAGGCCGTGGCGGGCCAGGATGTCGGTGTACGCCTCGCTGCGGGCCGGGTCACCGGTGAGGTGGATGCGGCCCTGGCTGACGGTGACGTCGTCGGGCTTCGCCCCGCGCAGCGGGGAGCCCGCGTCGTCGCGCACCAGGTCGAGGAACTCGCTGACCAGGCGCCGGCACGCCAGGTGCACGGCGTTGCCCAGCGCGCCGGTGAGGCCCGATCCGCCGGCCTGCGGCGAGTACGGCATGTCCGAGTCGCCAAGGCCGAACCGTACCCGGGAGGCGTCCAGGCCGAGGGACTCGGCCGCGAGCTGGGTCATGACGGTGTAGGTGCCGGTCCCGATGTCGGTGGCCGCGCTGCGTACGAACGCCGATCCGTCCCGGTGCAGTGAGGCGCGGGCCTGGCACGGCACCTGATAGGCGGGGTAGGACACGGCGGCCAGGCCGTAGCCGACCAGCCAGCGGCCCTCGCGCATCGAGCCGATCTCGGGGTTGCGGCTCGTCCAGCCGAACCGCTCGGCGCCTCGCTCGTAGCACTCGCGCAGCGCGTTGCTCGACCAGGGCAGCCCGGACAGCGGGTCCACGTCGGCGAAGTTGCGCAGCCGCAGCTCCAGCGGGTCCATGCCGAGGCTGTGGGCGAGTTCGTCGAGAGCCGATTCCAGGGCGAAGTTGCCCTGGCCTTCGGCGGGGGCACGCATGGAGCCGGGGCAGGGGATGTTGAGCCGTACCTGCCGGTCGCGGGTGCGCACGTTCGGGCAGGCGTAGGAGACGGCCGCGCAGAGCGAGACCGGCTCGTAGTCGTCGTCCTCCATGGCCACCGAGGAGACGCCGTCGGCGTCGATGGCGACCAGGTCGCCGTCGCGGGTGGCGCCGAGCTTGAAGCGCATGACGCTGTGCGGCCGGTGACCCACCGAGGTGAACATCTCCGGGCGGGTCAGCACGAGCTTCACCGGCCGGCCCACCTCGCGGGCGGCCAGCACGGTCAGGATGACGTGCGGCCACATGCGCAGCCCGGCGCCGAACCCGCCGCCCACGTAGGGCGCGAGCACCCGGATGCCGCTCTCGGGGATCTTGAAGATCTGCGCCAGCGAGGTGCGTACGTTGTGCGGCCACTGGGTGGAGTCGTGCACGGTGAGCGAGTCGCCCTGCCAGAGTGCGACCGTGGACATCAGGCCGAGCGGGTTGTTGGTGTTGTCCGGTGTGGTGTAGGTGCCCTCGACCACGACGTCGGCCGCGGCGAACCCGGCGTCGACGTCGCCGCGCTCGGTGTCCAGGTTCCACGGGTTCGTGACGACCTCGGCGCGCGGGTCGTCGAGGTCGAGCAGGGCGTCGGTGGTCTCGTACCGGACCCGGACGAGCGAGGCGGCGTGCCGGGCCTGCTCGGTGGTGTCGGCCACGACGATGGCGACGTGCTGGCCGTAGTGCAGGATGCGGTCGTCCTGGAGCGGGGCGGGCGGGGACGGGCCGAGCAGGGTCATCGGCCCGCGTCCGAGCTGCGGCGCGGTGAGGTGGGTGATGACGGTCAGCACGCCCGGCGCGGCCTCGGCCTGCGAGGTGTCGATGGTGCTGATACGTCCGGCGGCGATCGTGGCCCGCACCAGGGCGGCGTGCGCGAGGCCGGGGTAGGCGAAGTCGTTGGGGTAGTGCGCGCTGCCCGTCACCTTCAGCGGCGCGTCCACGCGGTCCAGGGCCGCGCCGATCACCGGCGCGCGCTCCGCGATCGTGCTCATGCTTGCTCTCCTGCGATGGTCTCCAGAACCCGGATCAGGGTGCGCTTGGCCAGCTCCACCTTGAACGCCGTGCCGGGCAGCGTCCTGGCCCCCGTCAGAGCGGCCTCGGCCGCGGCCTGGAACGTGTCACCGGTCGCGGGCGCGTCGCGCAGGACGTCCTCGGCGTCCCACGAACGCCACGGCACCGTGCCCACCCCGCCGAGCGCCACCCTGGCGTGCCTGATCAGGCCGTCCTCGACCACCAGGGCCGCGCCGGCCGAGGTCAGCGCGAACTCGTAGGAGACCCGGTCGCGGACCTTCAGGTAGTGCGAGCGCGCTCCCTCGGGCGGCAGCGGCACCTCGATCGCGGTGATCAGCTCGCCGTGGCGCAGCACGTTCTCGACGTGGGGGGTGTCGCCGGGCGGGAGGTAGAACTCGGTCAGCGGGATGCTGCGCGGCCCGTCCATGCTTTGCACGTGGATCACGGTGTCCAGCGCGGCCAGCGGGATCGCGAGGTCGGAGGCGTGCAGGGCGATGCAGTGGTCGCTGGTGCCGAGGATGGCGTGCATCCGGGCGAACCCGGTGATGGCGGCGCATCCCGATCCGGGGTTCCGCTTGTTGCACGCCTCGACGGTCGGGTCGCGGAAGTACCGGCAGCGGGCCCGCTGCAGCAGGTTGCCGCCGATGGTGGCCAGGTTGCGCAGCTGGGTGGAGGCGCCGAGCAGGAGCGCCTCGCGGATGAAGGGCAGGCGCTCGATCACGACGGGATCGGCGGCCAGCTCCTCCATGGTGGTGGTCGCGCCGACGCGGATGGTCGTGCCGGTGTGCGTGATGCCGCTCAGCGGCAGCCGGGTGATGTCGACCAGCCGGTCGGGGCCCAGCACGCCGTCCTTCATCAGGTCGAGCTGGGTGGTGCCGCCCGCGAGGTAGGTGGTGTCCGGGTCGGCGCTGACGAGGGCGACGGCCTCGCCGGCGTCGGCGGCCCGGACGTAGGAGAACGGGCGCATCACTCGGCCTCCGCCGCGACGTCGCGGATCGCCTTGCGGATGTTGGGATAGGCGCCGCAGCGGCACAGGTTGCCGCTCATGAACTCGCAGATCTCCTCCTCCGAGCCGGCCCGGCCCTCGGCCAGCAGGGACACGGCCGACATGATCTGTCCCGGGGTGCAGTAACCGCACTGGAAGGCGTCGTGCCGGGCGAAGGCCGCCTGCACCGGGTGCGGCGTGCCGCCGTCCGACAGCGCTTCGACGGTGGTGACCTCGCGGCCCTCGCACTGGGCGGCCAGCGTCAGGCACGACACCACGCGCTTGCCGTCGACGAGCACCGTGCAGGCGCCGCAGGCGCCCTGGTCGCAGCCCTTTTTCGCGCCGGTCAGGCCGAGGTGGTCGCGCAGGGCGTCCAGCAGGGTGACGCGGGCGTCGAGCCGCAGCATGTGTGAGGCGCCGTTGACCTGGAGGGTGACCTCCACCTGCGGGATCTCGGACGTCTTCGCGTCGTGTGAATGGCTTGTGCTCACGGCTGTGTTCATAGCGCCTCGATTCCGAGTTCTTGATCGAACTCCTGTCTGCCGGGGAGGATCGCCAGTCCTCCAGGCGCCGGCCACCACAAGTTTTTATCGGGCTATGAGCGGATCTATGTCGTGGGTGCGAGTTTTGGTGCGGCTCGCGTACGTCCCTGGTCGGGCCACCCGTCACTGCCTGGCGGGCAACCCTTGAACGAGAGGACGGCGACATTCGGTTGCAATTAGCCGTCACGCTATCTATCGAAATGCGAAAAAGCGGCAAATAGGGATAAATCTCTGACCTGAGGCTGGAAAAGTCGCGTCAGCTGACTGGGGAAGCATGATCAGGGAGTACGGATGCGACGCGGCACGCCCGCGTTCACAGGCTGACGGTGATGAGGCAGCTGGGGAGAGCCGGCGGTCGATGCGCCTCCATCGACCCCGGCCATTCCGGCGGCCCACTGGTCCATGCCAAGGGCGAGGTGACGGGCGTCAACACGGCCGTCTGCGCGACGGCTGGATGATCCGTTCGGCTGTTCATCGGCCAGGCGTTTGCTTGGCGGCGTGTGCCTGACGCCACTCCTCGGCTGCTCGCAGCATGGCGTGCCCGACGTGATCGAAGAAGTCGCCGATGTCCCGCAGCCGGAGCCCGGCGGGCGAGGTGGCTCCCAGCGTTGCTGCTCCTTGACGGGCGAGGTCGGCCAGCAGCGTGTTCTGGCGGGCGCTGGCCGTCCAGCCGCGGAACCAGGCGTCGGCGTCGATGACGTAACGGTCGCGCCGCCGGCGCGGGTCGCGTTCGCGGCGGATCAGCTCCTGCCGCTCGAGCTCACCGATGGCCTTGGAGATGGAGGCTGGGCTGACCTGCAGTTTGCGGGTGAGTTCAGCCGCGGTGAGGCTGCCGCTGTCGGTGAGGTAGAGGCTGGCCAGGACGCGGGCGGTCATCCGGGACAAGCCGGTATTGATCATGATTTCGGTGAACTGCTCCTCCAGATCGGTCACCGCTTCGCGGCCTCGTCTCTCAGAGGCCGGCGAACGCCTGCGGGCACGGTCCCGGGTGGCCTGGTGGGCCTGGTCGGCCTGGTAGCCGTCGCGACCGCCGTTGCGGGCCACCTCTCGCGTGATGGTGGACAGCGGCCGGTTCAGGCAGGCGGCGATCTGGGTGTGGGTGAGCCCTTCGGCCAGGCCCTCGGCAATCTGCCGGCGATCTTGGTGGGTCAGCCTGCCTCCGGGCATGGGGGCGCCTTTCTCGTCGTGCACGCGGACGGGTGCAGTCTTGCACTTGCCTTCACCTCATTGCAAGTAGAGCTTGCGTTCATCGTCAAGTCCATTGCAAGTATGACGATAAATGCAAGTAGAAACACATAAATAAAATTGACAGATAAACGAATGCAAGTTAGCTTTCCTGCATCGCAAACGCCAGATGTCACCGACTCCCTCGTATCTCGCCGGACGACGCGGTGGCTCCAGACGTTTCGATCTCCGTGACGCCGTTACGCCTGACTGGCCGCTGTCCAAGTGGAGCAGGCAGCGGCACCCCTTCGACCCACTCCCCAAAAGGAACTGACGTGCTCGCATCGCAGTCCGCCATGGCGGCGCTCCTTGCCGCCGCGCTCCTGCCCACCACGGCCCTGACCGCCGCCGCCTCGTCCGCTCCCGGACACTCCAAGGTGCAGCAGTTGCTCGACCAGACGGTGGCCGCCAAGCTCGCTCCCGGCATGGTCGCCGACATCCGCGACGGCCGCCGCTCGTGGTTCGGCTCGGCGGGCGTGTCCGACACCAAGACCGGACGCAAGCGCCGGCAGAACCAGCGCTTCCGCATCGGCAGCGCTTCCAAGGCCTTCACCGCCACCGTGGTGCTCAAGCTCGTGGCCGAAGGCAAGCTTCGCCTAGACGACCCCCTGGGCAGGCACCTTCCCGGCCTGTTCGACGGCAGCGCCTACGAACCCGGCAAGATCACCGTCAGGCAGCTGCTCAACCAGACCAGCGGCATCTACGCCTATTCCGACGACGAGACGTTCTTCGCCACGGGCGTCGGAGCCGAGTGGTTCAAGCACCGCTACGACACCTACACTCCCCAGCAGCTGGTGAAGATCGCCCTGGCCCACCCGCCCACCGGCGAGCCCGGTCAGCGCTTCAGGTACTCCAACACCAACTTCATCCTCGCCGCGATGATCGTCGAAAAAGCGACGGGCAAGACGTTCGAGCAGGAACTCCTCCGGACCGTCATCCGCCCCCTGCGCCTGACCGGCACCTCACTGCCCGGCACCACCGCCACGATCCGCGGCCCGCATCCGGTGCACTACTCCACCCTGTTCTCCCGCGATCCCAAGCCCACCGTCTACGACGCCACCGAGATGAACCAGTCCTTCGCCTGGTCCGCCGGCGGCATCATCTCCACCACCGGCGACCTCAACCGGTTCTTCGCCGCCCTGTTCGGCGGGCGCGTCCTGCCGGCCGCGCAGCTACGCGAGATGCTCACCACCGTCCCCACAGAGGGGTGGATCCCCGGCACCCGTTACGGTCTGGGCGTCTTCGAGCAGAAGCTGCCCTGCGGGATCAGCGTCTGGGGCAACGCCGGCGCCACCTACGGCTCCTGGAGCTACAGCATGGGCACCCGGGACGGCAAGCACCGCCTCACCACCCAGGTCAACGGAGACTGGGCACCGCTCAGCGTCTTCACCGACGTGCTCGCCGCCGAGTTCTGTCCCGCCGCATCCTAGATGCCTCTACCCGCACATTTCCGGCGTCGAGCCCTCCGCGCGCCGGCCGGGAACCCAGCTTCAGCTCCACGGTCAGGGCATGGCCACAGAGCCATCCTCCGGTGCGGCGGACGTCGGCTGACGCGGCACCGTAATGATCACGACATGGCGGAGGGCTGGGCAACGCTCTCGGAACGGCCGACGCTCCGAAGCGCTGAAGAATGATGTCGATACGATCCGTCGCCACCTCCGCGCGCCCGCCTGGCTGAAGGTCCGGCTGCCTCCGGCAACCCCGCTCCGTGTGCGGTGGAGGACGTGACCAGGAGTTTCACCTGCGCAGATGCGATACTGGCGGTATGAAGCGACAGGACGAGCTGCGGGAGTTCCTGCGCTCCCGGCGAGCCCGGGTGACCCCTCGCGAGGTGGGTCTGCCCGCGCGGCCCACCGGCCGCCGCGTGCACGGGCTGCGCCGCGAGGAGCTCGCCCTGGCGGCCGGGGTCAGCGTCGACTACTACACCCGGATGGAGCAGGGGCGCGTCGGCAACGTCTCCGACCAGGTGCTGGAGGCGGTGGCCGGCGCTCTTCGGCTCGGCCCCGAGGAGCTGCGCCACCTGCGCGAGCTCATCGCCGGCCGACATCATGCGCCGCCGCTGCCACCGGCCCGGCCCCGGGCCGCCCTGCGGATGATGCTCGACATGCTCGGTCCGGCGCCCGCGCTGCTGATGACCGGGGTCCTGGACATCCTGGCGATCAACCGGCTCGGTGCGGCTCTCCTGGCCGACTTCGAGGCCATGCCCCGCGCCGAGCGCAACGAGATCCGCTGGATCTTCCTCGATCCCCGGGCCCGCGACGTCTTCCCCGACTGGGAGCAGGTCGCCGTCGAGGCCGCCGCCTGGCTGCGGGGCGCGCTGGGCCGGGCCGGCGAAGACCCGCGCCCGCAGGCACTGGTCGACGAGCTGACCGCGCGCTCCGCCGATTTCGCCCGCCACTGGGCCGACCACCGGGTGACCTACTGCACGTACGGAACCAAGCGGATGCGTCATCCCGAGGTGGGCACGATGACGCTCAACTGGGAGTCGTTCGCGCCGACCGCCGACCCGGACATGTACCTCGTCGTCTACACCGCCCCGACCGGCTCACCCTCCGAGGAGAGGCTTGCGGCCCTGGCCGCGGGCCGACAGGCCAGTTGAGGCACGGCCTGCGGGACGGCCTGCCGGGCGGGCCCGGCTCCGCCGCATGGGCAGGCCGTCGAACGCCGCCGATGCAGCCGCCGCCGAGCGCTTCCTGGAATCCCTGAAGGCGGCCAGGCGCGCGACGCCGGCCTGGTCGTGGAGTTCGGCGGCGCCGCGTTTTCCGTCTTCGAACTGTCCATCTTCGGGCCGGGCGAGGTGATCGGCGTCATCCTCACCCTCGTCGTGCTCGTCTTCGTCTTCCGGTCGGTGGTGACCGCGTTCATCCCGCTGGCCACCGCGCTGGCCGGGGTCGCGATCGGCGTGCTGACCCTGCTCGCGGCCGGGAGCGTGGTCACGCTCGACAGCACTTCCGTCATCCTGGCGGTCATGCTAGGGCTGGCGGTCGGGGTGGACTACGCCTTGTTCATCGTCTCCCGGCATCAGCGGCAGGTCCGCGCCGGGGTGGACCCCGAGGAGTCGGCGGGGCTGGCCGTCGGCACGGCGGGCAGCGCGGTCGTCTTCGCCGGCGGCACCGTGGTCATCGGTCTGGCTGCGCTCGCGGTCGTGCGCATCCCCTTCCTCACCGTGATGGGGCTGGCGGCGGCGGGCACCGTCGTGATCTCGGTGCTCATCGCCATCTCCCTGCTGCCCGCGACGCTGGGCCTGCTCGGTGCGCGCATCGCCGCCGGTGCCGCGGGCAGGACGCCGCGTTCCCGCCGTCGTGCCCCGCTGGGTGAACGGTGGGTGGCCGGTGTGACCCGCAGGCGGGTGCCCGTGCTCATCGCCGGGGTGCTCGGCCTGCTCGTCTTCCTCATCCCGGCCGCTGACCTGCAACTCGCGCTGCCCACCGACCGCAGTGACAACACCGCCGTGCGTGCCCAGCGACTGATCGACGAAGCCTTCGGACCCGGGTACGACAGCCCTCTCGTCGTTGTCGTGCAGGGATCCGCGGCGGAGGCCGCGGCCGCCACGACCGCCGAGGCGGTCCGGGAACTGCCCGGCGTCGCAGCCGTCGCCCCGCCGCAGGCACTCCCTCCTGGCGACCTCGCCCTGATCAACGTCATCGCCGCCGGCGGCCCGGACTCCGAGCGGACCAAGGACCTGCTCGCAGGCATTCGGCAGGCGCGCGGCCCGATCCAGGCCGAGACCGGCACCCGGATCACCGTCACCGGTCCCACGGCCGTCAACATCGACATGGCCAGCTGTCGGCGGCGCTCCCCGTGTACTGCGCCCTCATCATCGGGCTGGCGCTGATACTGCTGCTGATGGTGTTCCGCTCGGTCGCCGTGCCGGTCAAGGCCGCGCTCGGCTTCCTGCTGTCGATCATCGCCGCGCTCGGCTCGGTCGTCGCGGTCTTCCAATGGGGCTGGCTGGCGGGGCTGTTCCAGGTGGACGCCACGGGCCCCGTGCTCAGCTTCCTGCCGATCCTGCTCGTCGGCAGGCTGTTCGGCCTGGCCATGGACTACGAGGTGTTCCTCGTCTCCCGCATGCGGGAGGAGCATGCGCACGGTCTCGCCGCTGTACCGGCCATGCAGCGCGGCTTCGCGCACAGCGCCTCCGTCGTCACGGCCGCCGCGCTCATCATGGTCGCCGTGTTCGGCTCGTTCGCCTTCTCGCATGTGCGGGTGGTCAAGGGCATCGGCTTCGCGCTGGCGGTCGGGGCATGTGAGTTCTCAAGACATGACCGACGCGCCAACGTCGGTCGGGAAGGCACACGCGTGCTCACCGTAGTCCCTGACCCCGCCCACGGCGACGTAACGCGTCCGCTTCCGGCCCCTCACCCGCGCTGATCGACGAGCTGGTCCGCGAAGGTGCCCGAAGGATGCTCGCCGAAGCGCTCAAAGCCGAGGTCGACGCCTACATCGCCGCCTTCGCCGACGAACGCGACGAGGCCGGCCATCGCCTGGTCGTCCGCAACGGCCACCACCAACCCCGGCAGGTATTGACCAGCGCGGGCGCGATCGAGGTCCGCGCCCCACGCGTCAACGGCAAGCGCATCGACGAGACCACCGGCGAACGCCGCCGGTTCTCCTCAGCCATCCTGCCGCCCTGGTGCCGCAAGAGCCCGGCCATCACCGAGGTGCTCCCTTTGCTCTACCTGCACGGCCTGTCCACCGGCGACTTCGTCCCGGCGCTGGGCCAGTTCCTCGGCACCGGCCACGGCCTGTCGGCACCCGTGATCGCCAAGCTCACCGAGCAGTGGAAGACCGAGCAGCAAGCGTTCGCCACACGCGACCTGTCCGGCGTCGACTACGTCTACCTGTGGGCCGACGGCATCCACCTCAACATCCGGCTGCAGGACGCCGAGGCACGGGCACGCACGGGGCGCCGCGGCGCCCTGACCCGTCCCGCCTGGCCCCAACCCGCTGAGCCGCGCCCTGTCGCTGGTGGGCGCGGCCCTGCGGATGCGCCTGGCCGACGTCACCCATCTGGGCTGGCGTGCCACGTGCTGGGTGCTGGCCAGCCAGGTGCGCACGTGGGGCGTGCTCATCCCGGTCATGGTGGCCGCACTGCACCAGGTGCTGCAGTCGCAAGGATGGGGAACGACGGTCTGGACGTTGTTCACCGTGCCGGCGCGCCGCCGAGCACACTCGGGCCGGCTCGTACACCGGCCGGCTCACCGACGCAGTCGGGGCATCACTCCGGCCGCCAAGGCCACCGCAACAGAGCTCGTACGCGTACCGCCGCCCGACCCGACCCGAGCCTTCTCAGGAGACCCCAGCGTCACGGGAGATTGCGCTGACAGCATCGAGGCTCTCCGACGATCAGCGAACCACTGATGCTCGTGGCCATCGGCACCCCGGCCCCTGCCGTCGCTGATGGCCGCGCTTCACCGCCATCTCATGACCAGGTGACCGGCAGGGAATGCACACCGAAGATGAGCATCTCGTTGCGTACCGGCACCTGCTCGGCCGGCACCGCCAGGCGCAGGTCCGGCAGGCGGGAAATCAGTTCGCCCAGCCCTATCCGCATCTCGATCCGGGCCAGCTGCTGACCCAGGCACTGGTGAACCCCATGCCCGAAGGCCAGGTGCGGAGTGCGCGAGCGGTGCAGGTCGAACGCGTCGGGATCGGGCCAATGCCGCGGGTCCCTGTTGACCTCGGGCGTGGCGATCACGACGGTCGCGCCAGCCGGGATGTCCACCCCGCCCAGCGTCACCGGCGCCGTGGTGACCCGGCTGACCCCGAGCTGGATGATCGACAGGAACCGCAGCAGCTCCTCCACCGTGTTGTCGATCAGGCCCGGATCGGCACGCAGCGCCGCGAGCTGGTCGGGATGCTCCAGCAGCGCGAACGTACCCAGACCCAGCATGTTCGCCGTGGTCTCATGGCCCGCGTTGAGCAGGACGAGTGCGACATCGACCAGCTGAGCGTCCGTCAGGGGCGGGTCGGCGTCGTGGATGAGCCCGGACAGCAGGTCATCGGCGGGGTTCGAGCGCTTGCCGACCACCAGCCGCCGCATGAACGCATATAGCTCGGCGCGCGCCGCGGCCTGCTCCTCCGGGGTCGAGTTCGCGTTCAGCCCGACCGCCGTACGCTCCTGGAACTCCGCACGGTCGGCGTAGTTCACGCCCAGCAACTCGCAGATGACCAGCGACGGCAGCGGCAACGCGAACGCCGGCACCAGATCGGCCTCCGTGCCCGCCGCCCTCATCGCCTCGATGTGCTCGACCGCGATCTCCGTCACCCGCGACTCCAGCTCCCGCATCCGCCGCACCGTGAACTGACCCGTCAGCAACCGCCGCAACCGGGTGTGCTCAGGCGGGTCCATGAAGACGAAGAGCCCGTCCTCCCGCTCCGCCACCGCTGCCCTCGGCGGCTCCGCCGCCTCCATCTCGGTTACCTCGTGCGGCTGCAGCGACGTCGCGTCCCGATGACGCACCTTGTCGGCACTGAAACGCGCGTCCGACAACACCGTACGGGCCTCCTCGAACCCCGTCACCAGCCACGCTCTCGCGCCATTCAGCAGACCCAACGGCCGGACCACGCCCTCCCCCCGCAGACCCGGCGGCGGATCGAACGGGCCACGCCCCCGCTCCACCATGTCCACCGGCAGGATCCGCCGCATCCCCGTGGTGCTCACGCTCGGGGACTTCCTGGTCAAGCTGTCGTCGGCCATCAGCACGTTCCGTTTCTTAAGGGGCTTTAGAATACGCTGCTGTATCTAATGGTGGACACCATAAGTCGTCGCGATAAGATACGCAAGTGAATCGTAAGCACGAGCGGATCGCGGGTGAACTCGGGGCGCAGGCGGCGGAACGTCGTACCAACGGCGGCGCGACGCGCGACAGCGGCGCATCCCGTCGGCGCGGCCCCGCACTCGAGGACGCGATCCTCGACGCCGCGTGGGACGTGCTGATCGAGCACGGATACCACGGCTTCACCTACGAAGCGGTCGCCGCCCGCGCCGGCACGAGTCGTCCAGTGCTCTACCGGCGCTGGCCGCAGCGCGACGACCTGCTGCTGGCCACTCTCACAAAGTTTTGGCAGCCCATCGCGGTGCCCGACACCGGCAGCCTCCGCGACGACGCGATCGGCTTCCTCCGCAACGCCAACGCTGACCGCGCGCCCACAATCACGTTGATGAGCGTGCAGCTGGTGGACTACTTCCGCGACACCGGCACCAGCTTCGGCGAGCTACGCGACACCCTCCTCCCGCCGGGCCGGGCGACGGCCTTCGAGACGATCGTCGCCCGCGCGGTCGAGCGCGGCGAGCTGCCCGACGTGCCTCGCTCGTCCCGGGTGGTGAACCTGCCGTTCGACCTGTTGCGCCACGACATGCTCACGACGATGCGCGCGGTGCCGGACGAGTCGATCGGCGAGATCGTGGACGAGGTGTGGCTGCCGCTGCTGGGGGTGCCTGGGGCCTCGTTGTGACCTGGACCAAGCGCGGCGATGGCATCGCGTCTACTCGGGGTGGGACCGGAAAGACTTCGCGGGCCACCAGGGGAAACCTACGGCCGACGGTGGGCGCGGTCGAGGCCGGGCACATTGCCGCTAACGCGGTGACGGCGGACAAGCTGGGGGCCGTGCTCGCCTTGGTGACGCGCATCGTCGCGGGCAACCCGGCCGGGGCGCGCGTGAAACTCAATGGCGGCGGGCTTGAAGCCTACGACGCTTCCAGCGTGCAGACCGTGGCCGTGTCGTCGGCCTCGGGCGCAGTGTCGATCGTCGGCCAGCTCGCCACCGGTGTGGTCGGCCGACGCATCATCGTGAACCCCAGCGGCTCCGCGGATCCGGAGATCAGGTTCATGCCAGGCTCCGGCTCAACCTACGCGAGGATCTACGCCGACACCGATGGGGCGATCGTCTCCCGGCCGGGCTAAACACCAGTGGAGACCGGCGGGGCCGTGACGTGGCTGCGGGGCGACGAGTACCGGATGCAGTTGTTCGACGCGGCGTCGGGCCTTGGCAGCGGTGGCTACCTGTTCGCGAACAAGAACGAGCTGGAAGTCGGCTACAACGACCCGACTCCGGCGTTGAACCGGTCCCGGTTCACGCAGGCAGCGGCGGGGTACCGGGGGATGTGGACGCATAGCGGCGCCGAAGCAGGGCTGATCATGAAGTCGGTGACGATCACCATCGGCACCAGCCTGGGCACAATCCAGTGGAGCTGGCGGCCCTGGAGCAGGCCCGCCACACCGAGACCCAGGCACCACCGCGTACCGTATGGCCACTGATCCGCCACCAGTGTCGAGCGGAGTCATCGGCCTGCTGGGGGATACACGGTGTCGATGAGGTCGGTCAGGAACGCGTCGAGGTCGTCGAGGCCGTACGCCTTGAGCGTCTCGGGCGGTTGGGTGAGCAGGTACGTCAGCGCGCTGTTCACGCACATCGTGACCATCGCGGCGCTCCGCCCGGTCGCCGGCAGGCCGGCCGCTCTGTGCGCCTCCAGGTGCAGCGCCAGGTCGGCGCGGGTGAGCTCAGCCATCGTCTCCTGCACGCGCGGCCGACGCGCGGCCTCGGCATGCAGCTCGATGTAGGCCAGGACCCTGGATCTGTTGGCCGTGAGAGCACGGTCGAGCAGCTCGCGTAGCAGCGCGACCAGGTGCCTGCGCCCTCGAACCCTGGCGGCTTTCATCACCTGAAGATCGGCCCAGTAGCGCTCCACGCAGCGTTCGGCCGCCCCCTGCAGGAGGGCGTCGCGGCTGGCGAAGTAGTTCTTGGCCGTGCCCTCGGGCAGCCCGGCCTCGTGATCGACTGCTCGATGGGTCAGCCCTCTGCCGCCCTGACGGGCCAGCACCTCGATCGCGGCGTCACGCAGCACGTCACGCCGATCCCGGTTCTCCGCCATGGCCCTCATCATCGCAGCTTGCCCGGTCCACCACAACAGTGGTACCACAGATGGGGTAGTCGATGAAGGGAAGAGCGCATGAACGGAACCGCCGCGATCGTCGGAGCCGGAATCGGCGGACTGGCGACCGCCATAGGCCTGCGCAGGATCGGCTGGGAGGTGACCGTGCTCGAGCGCTGGCCGGAGATCAATCCCGAAGGCACGGCGCTCGGCATACGGCCCGACGCGCAGGCCGCCCTCGCGCGGCTCGGCCTGCGTGAGGAGCTGCTCCGCCGTACCGTCCCCTATCGCCGGGCCGTCATCCGTACGCCGCAGGGCGAGCGGATCGCGGACCTCCCGTTGGAACGCATCGAGCGCAAGGGCGGGGCTCCCGTGCTCATGCTGTCCAGGGCCTCGCTGATGAACATGCTGGTCGACGCCTTGGGGGACACGCCGGTCATGACCGGCACGAAGATCACCGATCTGGAAGCTCTGCGTGGGCGATATGACCTGGTGGTGGGAGCGGACGGGCTGCGCAGCACGGTGCGTGCGGCCTCTTTCGGTACCACGGTGCGGCCACGTTACGCCGGGATCGTGGCATGGCGGGGCGTCGCGCGGTTCAATCCGCCGTCGTACGGCGAGACCTGGGGGGCCGGACAGGTGTTCGGCATCACGCCCCAGGAACCGGGGGCGACCAATTGGTACGCCGCGGTGGCGACACCGGAAGGCCATCGGGAGACCCTCGACGAGCTGCGCGCCCGCTTCGCCGGCTGGCACGACCCGATCCCGCGCCTCCTCGCCGAGGCCGATGAGAAGGCCGTGCTGCGGCATGAGATCTACGACCTGTCCCCGCGCCTGAAGTCCCTGGTCGTCGGCAATGTGGCGCTGGTGGGTGATGCCGCGCACGCCATGACCCCCTCCCTAGGGCAAGGCGCGTGCCAGGCACTGCTGGACGCGGCCGCCCTCACCATGTGCCTGGAGAGCGCCGGCGACGTGGGATCGGCGTTGCGTGCGTACGACGCCCGGCGCAGACGGCCTGCTCAACGGGTCGTGGCCATGTCCCGCCAGATGACGAGGTTGGCCGGTCACCACCGGGAAGGCCCCCGCAACCTCCTCATGCGCCTGCTGCCCGCCTGACATGCTCGCCGCGTGTGACGTGCGAGTACGCCAGGACTCCGCGATCCCGATCTCCAAGGGACGGAAGCTCATCACCGCGGCGTTCCGCATGAGTCGCCGCCCGCCGCCGCGTGACAAGGCGGGATTCACTCAGAGAGCGCTCCCTGCACCTGTCGCGTCTGGGGCGGATGACCAGTCAAGCCGAGCCCGTGCGGAACTTTCCGGAGCTGAGCAGTCCTGAGGAACATCCCAGCGTGAAGCCGCGGAACGTGCGTCGCGACGTTTCTGGAAAGTTAACCCGCACCTTGACAGGAGCCCGGTGCGCGAGCACCCTCCTTGTCAGGGAGCGCTTTCTCAAATCCTGCCCCCAGTTTGACGGAGACGTTGTGAACCCACTCTTACGCCGTCTCGCGGCGTCCTTCGCCCTCGTCATCGCCGTCTCGCCGCTCTCGGCGCCGCCCGCCCACGCCGCCGACCCGCTGCTGTCCCAGGGCAGGCCCGTCACCGCCTCCTCCACCGAGAGCGCCGCCGCCTTCCCCGCCTCCGCCGCCGTGGACGGCGACCCAGGCACCCGCTGGTCCAGCGCGTTCTCCGACCCGCAGTGGATCCAGGTGGACCTCGGCTCGACCGCCACGATCAGCCAGGTCGAGCTGAGCTGGGAGACCGCGTACGCCACCGCCTTCCAGGTGCAGGCGTCCACCGACGGCCTCACCTGGAGCACCCTCTACTCCACCGCCGCCGGCATCGGCGGGAACCAGACCCTCTCCGTGTCCGGCACCGGCCGGTACGTCCGCGTCCACGGCACCCAGCGCGCCTCTCCATGGGGCTACAGCCTCTGGGAGTTCAAGGTCTACGGGACCGGGGGCGGCTCGGGCGGCGAGCGGCTGCTGTCGTACGGCAAGCCCGCCGCCGCCTCCAGCTCCCAGCACGACGGGAACTGCTGGGAGTGCACCCCGGCCAGGGCGTTCGACCTCGACCCCGCCAGCAGGTGGGCCACGTCGGCGTGGTCGGACCCGGGCTGGATCCACGTGGACCTGGGGGCGACCGCCCAGCTCAGCAAGGTCGTGCTGCAGTGGGACCCGGCCTACGCCAGGTCGTTCCAGATCCAGACCTCCCCTGACGCGAGCACCTGGACCACGATCTACAGCACGACCACCGGCACCGGCTTCAAGCAGACACTGAACGTCACGGGCAGCGGCCGGTACGTCCGCATGTACGGCACCCAACGGGCCGGCCCCTACGGCTACAGCCTGTGGGAGTTCCAGGTGTACGGCACCGGTGGCGACCCCACCGACCCGCCCGCCCCGCCCAGCGACCCGGCCGACCCGCCGGCCCTGGTGTGGAGCGACGAGTTCGACGGCGCCGCCGGCGGCAAGCCCGACGCCGCCAAGTGGCGCGCCGACCCCGGCACCGGCCCGAACAACGAGCTGGAGTACTACACCGACCACGCCAACGCCGCCATGGACGGCCAGGGCCACCTCGTCATGGAGGCCCGCAAGCAGGCCACCCCGGGCTCCGCCTGCCCGCCCGACCCGCTCACCGGCAGCACCACCTGCCAGTACACCTCCGCCAGGATGAACACCGGGACGAAGTTCCACTTCACCTACGGCCGCGTCGAGGCCCGGATCAAGGTGCCCAAGGGCGACGGGCTCTGGCCGGCGTTCTGGATGATGGGCGCCGACTTCCTGACCGGGCGGCCGTGGCCGTACAACGGCGAGATCGACATCATGGAGGTTCTCGGCAAGGACGTGAAGACGTCCTACTCGACCGTGCACGCGCCCGCGTACAACGGGGGCGGCGGCGTCGGGTCGCCGTACACGCTGCCGGACGGCGCCGACTTCTCCGACGCCTTCCACGTCTGGGCCGCCGACTGGGACAGCGAGGGCATCGTCTACACGCTCGACGGGCGGACGGTGTTCACGATTAGCAAGGACCAGGTGGAGCAGACGCGTGGCCCCTGGATCTTCGACCACCCCTTCTACATCATCCTCAACCTCGCCGTGGGCGGCGACTGGCCCGG
>NZ_JBFAQA010000041.1:0-86283 GCF_040677005.1 Nonomuraea sp. NPDC049421 | reverse complement strand
TAGTTGTCGCCCCAGGAGGAGACGGTGCCGCGCGGCGGGTCGTAGTTCACCGTGGACATCGCGGCGCCGGTCTGGCCGTTGAACATCGTCAGGTACTCAGGGCCCGACAGGATGTAGCCGCTGGAGTTGCGGTGATCCGCGCTCGCGTTGCCGATCACCGTGCCGCGCCCGTCCACGGTGCCGTCGGCCGTCTTCATGGCCACCTCGGCCCGGCCGTCGCCGTCGTAGTCGTAGACCTGGAACTGCGTGTAGTGCGCGCCCGCGCGGATGTTGCGGCCCAGGTTGATCCGCCACAGGCGGGTGCCGTCGAGCTTGATGCCGTCGATGTAGACCGGGTCGGTGGTGCCGGACTGGGAGTTGTCCTTGGAGTTGTTCGCCTCCCACTTCAGCACGAGGTCGAGCCGGCCGTCTCCGTCGAGGTCCCCGACACTGGCGTCGTTGGCGTGGTGGCCGCCGCTCGGCGGGGAGATCGGCACGTCGAGGTAGCCGCTGGCGAAGCGCAGCGAGGGCTCCGACGCCGGGCCCTCGGCGCCGCCGGTGACCGGCCTGACCGTGTAGGAGGCGTCGGACGGAGCGCCCGCGTCCAGGTAGTTGGTGGAGTCGGTGACGGTGGCGACGCGGGTGCCGCCCCGGTAGACGGCGAAGGCCGTCTCGCGCGGTTCGGCGCCCAGCAGCCGCCAGGAGACCAGGTTGCCGCTGCCCGACCGTACGCTGATCAGCCCCCTGTCCAGGTCCTCGGCCTGCTTGCCGCCCTCCGGGTCCTCCGGGTCCGGCGTCGGCGTGATGGTGGGCGTGGGCTCGCCCGACTCGCCGGTGCAGGCGACGCCGTTCAGCGTGAACGCGGCGGGCGCCGGGTTCGAGCCGCTCCACGACGCGTTGAAGCCGAACGTGGTGCTGCCGCCGCTCGGGATCACGGCGTTGTATCCCGCGTCCTCGGCCCGTACGTCGGCGCCGCTCTGCGTGGCGGTGGCGTTCCACGCCTGCGTGATCCGCTGCCCGGCGGTGAACGACCAGTCCAGCCGCCAGCCGTCGATCGCGTCGCCCACGTTGCGGATGGTCACGCTGCCGGTGAACCCGTCGGACCACTGCGTGGCCACGGCGTAGTCCACCTCGCAGGCCACTGCGGCGGCCGCGGACGTCTGCAGACCGGCGGCGCCCGCCGCCACGAACACGGCGCCGGCGAGCCCTGCGGACAGCAGCGCGGAACGGGGTAAACGTTTCATTGAGCGTCCAATCGCCGTACGGATGCTGAGGCGCCCACACCGTAAGAAGGGCCTGTTCAGGGTGTCAACGATCGGACCTGCCGCCGCCGTGCGGCGGTTGTTACCTTTCAGGTCAGCGGCCGGAAGCCCGGCCGGCGGCGCTGAAACTTTCGGAGCCTCAGCGGCGCGGCGGGGCCGTCGAGTCGCGGACCACCAGGCGCGGCCGGTAGACCAGCTTCTGGTGCCGGTGGCCGGGCCGCGACTCGTCCAGCAGCAGCTCCGCGGCGACCCTGCCCAGCTCGCGCTTCGGCTGCCACACCGTGGTCAGCGGCGGGGCGAGCTGGGCGGCGAACGCCACGTCGTCGTACCCCACGACCGACATCTCCCCCGGAACCGCGATGCCGCGCTCGCGCAGGCCGCCGATCACGCCGAGCGCCGCCGTGTCGTTGAGGCAGACGATCGCGGTCGGCGGGTCCGCCGCGCCCAGCACGTCCTCCAGGGCCGCCGCGGCGGTCACCGTGATGTCGGGCGACGGCACCCGTACCTCCAGCACACCCTGGTCGGGGTCGAGTCCCGCCTTGACGAACGCCCTGCGCACCCCCGCGTGCCGCTCGGCCGTCTGCTGCACCTCGATGGCCGCGCCGAGCAGCGCGATGCGCCGGTGCCCCAGCGCGATGAGGTGCGCCGCCACCTGCTCGCCGCCCCACCGGTTGTCGATCGACACCGAGCACAGCCGGCCGTCGGAGCGGTGGTCGAGCAGCACCACCGGGACCCCGCGGCCAGCCAGGGCGACCAGCGGGCCGAGGTCGTCCTCGACGGGGGTGATGAGCACGCCGCGCACCCGCTGCTTCTCCAGCTCCTGCAGGTAGTGGCGCTCGCGGCCGGGCTGCAGGTCGGTGCTGCAGGTCATGAGCATGCAGCCGTCCTGCAGCAGGCGGTCCTCGACGCCGCGGCACACCTCGGTGAAGAACGGGCCCGCGATGTCGAGCGTGACCGCGCCCACCAGCGGGCTCGGCAGGCCGCGTAACCGGCGGGCGGCGTTGTCGGGGAGGTAGCCGATGCGTTCCATCGCCGCGTGCACCCGGCGGCGGGTCTCCTCCGCGACGAGCTCGGGGCTGTTGAGCACGTTGCTCACGGTCGTGGGCGAGACGCCGGCCTCCTTCGCGACCTGGCGCATGCCGGGGCGGCGGGTGGAATCGAGCGGAGCGTCCCCATTCACCGCAGCACCATACCGGGCTCGCCGCGCACGAGAGGGCGCTTATGACGCGCTGTAGCATGCACGCCGTGGATGGCGCGACCACGAAGGGGGACACGATGCGTCGCCCGGCGCAGCTGATCATCTCGGCCACGGTCTTCGTCGACCTGCTGGGCTTCACGCTGATCCTGCCCGCGCTGCCGTTCTATGCCACCGAACTCGGCGCCACCGGGGGGTGTGGTTCGGGGCGCTGATGAGCTCCTACTCGGTGGCGCAGGCGTATCTGGCGGACGTGGTGCCGGAGGAGCGGCGTACCGGGGCGATGGCGCAGATGGGGGCCTCCATCGGGATGGCCTTCGTCCTGGGGCCCGCGCTGGGCGGCCTGCCGGCGCCGCTCGGGTTCGGTGCCTGCGCGTACGCGGCGGCCGCACTGGCCGCCGTCAACCTGTTCGCCGCCCTCTTCTGGCTCCCCGAACCCACCCGCCGCCCCGCCACCCGCCTCGCCGGCTCAGAGGCCGGAGCGGCCCGGGCCGTCGACGCCGTCCCGCTGGTGCCGTGGCTGGCGCGCCGGCTCGGGGACGGGCGGGTCGCGGCGGCGGGCGCGGTCGTCATTTCGCTGTGCATGGCCGGGGTGGCCGTCTCCGGGGTGTGGTGGCAGGGGCTCGCGGCCGTGTGCCTGCTGGCCGCCGGGCACGGCCTGCTCACCCCGACCGTCTCGAGCCTGCTGGCCACCGTGGGGCCGCCGCGGGGCCGCCGGAGCGCCGGGGCGCCCTGGCCACCGTGGCCGTGCTGGCGGTGCCGGCAGCGGAACCCGCCGTCCCGGAGAACGCCTGACCGGTGGACGGCCGAGCGGGGTCAGACGGAGGTCGAGACACGGGTGTCGAACGCGCACAGCGCCGTGAGCGTGGCCTGGGTGAACAGGGTGATCGAGGCGGCCTCGAACGCCACGAGCGACTCGGGGTCCACGACGCTCGGACGGGCCCAGCTCATGCCCACCGCCACCCACAGTCCCGGGTGACCGGCGACCAGCGCGGCCTGGGTGGCGTCGTGGCAGGTGGTGTGCAGGCGTACGGGGTCGAAACGGGCAGCGACATGGTCTCCCGCGCGCGCTGTCGCCTGCACCGACATCGTGCTGCCTCCCCACCCAGGTTCCCTCATCCTAGGCCGCGGCCTCGCACCGTCGATGGTGTCTTCTGGGTACGTGCCCTTTCCCGTACGAGGCGGCGATCGGCCGCCCAGACGGCCAGGGCGCAGGCCGCGAAGCCGGCGCCGAGGAGGCTGGCGCCCGTCCAGCCGTGGGCGGAGAAGACGGCGGTGGTCGTGGCCGCGCCGAGCGCGGAGCCGAGCGAGTAGAAGATCATGTAGCCGCCGACGACGCCGCTGGTCCTGCCGGGGTACGCGGCGGTGAGCCGGTGCTGGTTGCTCACGTGGACGACCTGGACGGCGAAGTCCAGCACCACGATCCCGGCGATGAGCAGCCACAGGGACCAGCGCAGCTGGCCGATCGCCGCCCACGAGCCGATGAGCAGGGCCAGTGCGATGCCGGTGACGGGCGCGGCGCGTCCGGCGTCGGCCCAGCGTCCCGCCCGGGCCGCGCCCAGGGCGCCGGCGAGCCCGGCGACGCCGAACAACCCGATCTGGCTCTCCTCCAGCCGCCAGGGGTCGCCCGCCAGCGGCAGGGCCAGCCCACTCCACAACGTGCCGAACGAGGCGAACAGAAAGAACGTGATGAGCCCCCGCGTCAGAAAGAGCCGCTCCCCGAACGGCACTCGCGTCAGAAACAGCCTCCCGGCCGTCACGCGCCCCGTGACCACGGCCCGGCCCGGGCGCTCCCCGACCGGCATGCGGCGCGCGGCCGCCATCCGGCCTGGGCGGTCGTCGGGTGGGAGGGCGGTGCGGACGAGGGCGGCGAGGGCGAGTGACAGGACCGCGAGTGCGGCGTAGACGCTGCGCCAGCCCCACATCTCGGCGAGCACGCCGGTCACCACCCGCGCGCCGAGGATGCCGGCCACCACGCCCGAGGTGACGACGCCGATGCTGCGTCCGCGTTCGGCGGGCGGTGCGACCGCGGCCACGTACGCCACCGTGGTCTGCACCACGACCGCGAACAGACCGGCCGTCGCTAGCCCGGCGAACGCCACCCACCCGGCCTGCGCCAGCGCGGTCAGGGCCGTGCCGGCGCCGGTGAGCACCAGGTGCGCGGCGATGAGCCGGCGCCTGTCGAGCACGTCGCCGAGCGGCACCAGCAGCACCAGCCCGGCGAGATAGCCGATCTGGCCGATGGCGACGATCCACCCGGCGCGCTCCGCCGGCACGCCGAGGTCGCGTCCCATCTGCTCCAGCACCGGCTGGGCGGCGTAGACGCCCGCCACCGCGACGCCGCACACCACCGCGAGCAGCGCCCGCCGCCACCCGTCCATCGCCATCCCCCGATCAGTTGCACATCGAAACCAATCTCGACCGTAGGGCATAATGGTTTCAAAAGGCAACCGATAGGAAGGTGACATGAGCGCCACGGACCCCGGCTGGACCGACCCGAGCTGCCCCGTCGCCCGCACGCTCGACCTGGTCGGCGACCGGTGGAGCCTGCTCGTCATCAGGGACGCGATGGACGGGGCGCGATCGTTCACCGAGTTCCAGCGCCGCACCGGCATCGCCCGCAACATCCTCACCGACCGCCTGCGCAGGCTGACCGCTCACGGCCTGCTCGCCCGGCGCGCGGCACCGTCGGGCCGCCGCCAGGAATACGTGCTCACCGACGCGGGCCGCGACCTCTTCCCCGTCATCGTCACCCTGCGGCAGTGGGGCGAACGCCACGCCTTCGAGCCGGGCGAGGCCCACTCCACGCTGGTGGATCAGCACGGCGACCCCGTGCCCGAGCTGACGCCGGTCGGCGCCGACGGCAGCATTCTGGACACCGGCACCACCCGCGTGCGGAAGGCCGGATAGCGGCGCACCCTGTCCGGCGGCTCAGGTCAGACGCGCTCACCGGAGACCTTTCCGTGAACAGGCGAACGATCGCCGCACGACCGCGCTTAGGATTTTGTGCAGTGCACTTACCACAAGAGCGGCCGATGGGATGGATCAGGCGGTGACCATGGGCGAGTCCTACGGCCTGCACGTACCGATCGACGACAACCTCGCCCTGCTCCGCGAGCTGATGGGCACGTTCGCCCTGAAGGCCGGCCTGAGCAGGCACCGTACGGAGGCGCTCGTCCTCGCGGTCAGCGAGGCGGCCAGCAACGTGCTCGAACACGCCCAGGCGGCGGGCACGGTGAGCGCCCGCCGCGACCTCGACGGCATCACCGTGCACGTCGTGGACGAGCGCGGCTCGTTAACCCACGAACACCTCCGACGCACCCCGCCCTGGCCGCCCCGTCGCGGCCTGGGCCTGTTCGTCATCCAGCGGGTCTGCGACCGCGTGGTGCTCGACCATCCCGGCGGGCGGTCGCGGCTGGAGCTGTTCATGCGCTTCGGCCCCGACGACGCCCTGCCCCGGCGCTTCTGAGCCGCTTCTGAGCCGCTTCTAAGCCGCTTCTGAGCCGTGCTCACCCCAGGGTGGCCATCAGCTCGCGGCACGCCTGCTCGCAGTCGCGGCACGCCTGGGCGCACGTCACGCAGTGCGGATGGTGGTCGTGGCGGGCGCACTCGTCGCCGCACGCCTTGCACGCCTGGGCGCACGCCTCCAGGACGGTCCTGGTCAGGTTGGCGTCGTAGCCGGTGTGCCGCGACAGCACCCGGGCCGTCGCCTCGCACAGGTCGGCGCAGTCGAGGTCGCTGCGGACGCACTTGGCCAGCTCCGCGACCTCGGGCTCGCTCAGGCAGGCGTCGGCGCACGCCGTACACGCCTGGGCGCAGCTCATGCACTGCTCGATGCACCTGATGAGCCTGTCCTGGTCGACGCGGCCGAGGTCCTGCGGATACGCGGAGAGCATCTCCGCCACCTGTGAAGTCATGTCGCCTCCCGTTCGCGAGCCACCGCAGCTACCCAGCTTGCGGGGCCCGCTAACCCGGCCCGGTCCGGGGTATGGCGGGCTGTCGAACGCGTAACGAAGGAGGTCATGGGATGACACGTCATCAGGGCGAGGACGAGCGCGCGCGGGGGCTCGATCGGCAGGCCGCCGCCGAGACCGCCGCCGTCATCACGGGAAGCATGACCGGGCGCCGCGCACCGGCTCCGGCTGTCGTGGCCGCGCTGCTCGCCGGGGCCTGCGGCGCCGTCGTCGCCGCGCGGCTGGTGCGGGCCCGGCTGTCGAGAGGCGTGAGCGTCCCCGTGCTGGGCAGGCGGTGTCAGAGCACGCACGAGAGGATCCGTCATCATGAGCGTTGACGCGGGCCGGCCGCTCGCACTGGTCACCGGGGCGTCCAGCGGCATCGGGTACGAGCTGGCCAGGCAGTTCGCCGGCCACGGCTTCGACCTGATCATCAACGCCGAGGATCCCGGCATCGCCGGCACGGCCTCGGAGCTGCGCCGGCCGGGGGCGTCCGTGCAGGGTGTACAGGCCGATCTCACCACGCACAACGGCGTCGAACGGCTCTACGCGGCCGTCGTGGACGACGGCCGTCCGCTCCAGGTGCTCGCGATCAACGCGGGGGTCGGGGTCGGCGGGCCGTTCACCGAGACGGAGCTTGACGCCGACCTGCGGCTGGTCGACCTGAACGTGCGGTCCGCGGTCCATCTGGCCAAGCTGTGCGTACGCGACATGGCGGCGCGGCGGCAGGGCCGGGTGCTGTTCACCTCGTCGATCGCCGCCACCCAGCCGGGGCCCTTCGAGGCCACGTACGCGGCGTCGAAGGCGTTCCTGCTGTCGTTCTCCGAGGCGCTGCGCGAGGAGCTGAAGGACCACGGCGTCACGGTGACCGCGCTGATGCCCGGCCCCACCGAGACCGAGTTCTTCGAACGCGCCGGTCTCGAGGACACCCGGCTCGGCAGCTCGAAGAAGGACGACCCCGCGCAGGTGGCCGAGCAGGCGTACGAGGCGCTGATGAGCGGCAAGGACCACGTGGTCGCCGGGTCTGCCAAGAACAAGGTGATGGCCGGCGCCGCCAAGCTCATGCCGGAGACGGCCAAGGCCAAGGCCCACCGCCACCTGTCGGAGCCCGGCTCCGGCAACGATTGACGCTCCCTGGTTTCGCTGACGGTGGTCGCCGGCTCAGTGGCAGGCGATGACGAGCTTGACGCCGGCGCCGGTGCGCTGGCGTTCCCAGGCGGCGGCGATGTCCTCGAGCGGGACGACCTGCACGTCCAGGGTGAGGCCGCCGGACGCGGCCAGCTCGGTCATCCGCAGGTAGGCGTCGCGCCGGACGTCGGTGGGCGCGTGGAAGACCGCGAAGCCCCTGATGTCGAGCGCGGCCGAGCGGACGAGCGGGGCGGGCAGCTCGATCGCGGTGGCGGCCTGCTGCCCGAGCTGGACGAACCGGGCGCCGTGCCGGGCCGCGCCCATCGCCGCCAGCGCGGGCGGCCCCCACAGCGGGTCGATGATGACGTCCACCCCACCGTCCGCCCCACCGTCCGCCCCACCGTCCACCCCGCCGTCCACCCCGCCGTCCACCCCGCCGCCCGCGGCCGCACGCATGGCGGCGGCCACGTCCCCCGTGTCGCCGGTGAGTTCGACGTGGGCGTCCGCGTTCAGGTGGTGGAGGCGGGCGCTGGAGCGGGCGGCGGCGATCACGCGGCCGGCGCCGAGGGCACGGGCGATCTGGACCGCGGCGGTGCCCACCGTGCCGGTCGCGCCCAGCACGAGGACGGTCTCCCCCGGCCGCAGGCCGGCGCGCCACTCAAGGGCCAGCCACGCGGCCAGGCCGCTGTTGCCGAGCGCCGCGGCGAGCGTGCCGTCGACGCCGTCGGCGACGTCGAACAGCGCCCCGGACGGCACCAGGACGCGTTCGGCCAGCGCCCCGTACGGCGGGACGACCGTGTCGAAGAACACCCGGCGCCCGTCCGGCAGGCGGCCCACCCCGTCGCTCCCGACGACCGACGGCAGGGGCGGCGGCCCGGTGTAGAAGGTGCCCGACGCCTTGGCCAGGTCGAGGTGGTTGAGGCCGGCCGCCTCGACGTCGACGACCACGGCGTCCCCCGACGGGCGCGGGTCGTCGAACTCGCCGTAACGCGGCGGCGCGCTGTGATCGTGCAGTACGGCGGCTCTCATGCGGCGTGCGGTCCTTCCGTCGGGAGACGTCTGCCCTGGTCAGGCGGGTCACATGAGGTTCCCTGCCCGCGTGCCGCCCGGGCCATGCGACGGGGGTGATAGTTCGTGCCGTGCCTGGGTAGCGGCTCTCCTGCCGCAGCAGGAGGACGGGAGCACGCATGAGCACCATGGCGGGAAGCTGGAAGATGACGATCACCGACGGATGCCGGCCGGGAGACCGGCTGAGCCTGCTCAACCTCAGCCCCGGCCCCGCCCACGTCGAGGTGACGCTGTGCACGGAGGGCGACCGGCCGCGCGGGCCGATCCGGCTGACGATCCCGCCCCGGCGCACACGGTCGTCCGTGGTGAAGGACCTGATGGACCAAGCGGGAACCATGGCGGCGGGGCCGGCGTACACCGTCGTGGTGGTGTCGGACGCGCCGGTGCTCGTGCAGCCGCACCGGGCGGGCCGACACGCGCCCGAACTGAGCCGCCCGGCGGCCTAGCGCCGCTCGCGGACGCGGGTCAGCCGGCCACCTTGAACAGCTCGTTCAGCTGGTCGTTGAGGTGGGTGAGCGAGCTGGCGGGGGCCTGGCCCAGGTAGACGGCGTCGAAGGCGGGTTGCGAGAGCGCCGCGATGTCGGCCGCGTTGGAGGTCACCGGCAGCGGGAACGTGGTGTGGTTCTCGATGTGGTCGGTGAAGGCCGACACGTCGAGCCCGCGTTCCTTCTTGTTGTACTCGATGGCCAGCTCGGTCCCCGACGGCCGGGCGGGGAAGACCACGCCGGAGCGGCCGATGAGGTTCTGGCACTCCTCGCCGGACAGGAACTTGACCCACTTCGCGGCGTTCTCCGGCTGCTTGGAGAACGTGGTGACGGAGTCGGCGAGCCCGTTGAACATGGAGGCCCGCTTCCCCGACGGCCCGATCGGGTTGGGCGCGACGCCGATGTCCAGCTTCCTGCCCTCGGCGTCGGTGAGCTTGGTGAACGACGAGATCGTCCACGAGCCGTCGAAGCCCATCGCGGCGATGCCCGACTGGATCTGCTTGTCGGCGGTGATCGCGTTGCTGCCGCCGATCGCCGCGTAGCTCGCCATGTACCCCTTCTTCACCAGCCCGAAGTACCAGTCGAGGGTCTCCTGCAGCACCGGGTCGTCGAGCTTGAAGCGGGTGCCCCAGGGGTTCCTGTCGGTGGGCTGCCAGCCGACGCTGCCGGTGAAGGCCGACCACTGCGTCTGGCCCCAGTTGTCGCCGCCGGCGCCGTTGGCCGCGAGCCCGTACGTCTTGACCTTGGTCTTGTCGAAGCCTGGCTCGTCTCCGCGCACGCCGTTCTGGTCGATGGTCAGGTGCGCGATCGTCTTCTCGAACGTGCCGCCGTCGCGCGGGTTCCAGGTCAGCTCGCCGAGCGTCTCCGGGGAGATGCCGGCGTCCTTGAGCGCGGTGGCGTTGTAGAACATCGCGATGGTGTCCCAGTCCTTCGGGGCGCCGTACCGCTTGCCGTCCTTGCCCTTCCACAGCTCGGCCAGGCCGGCCTGGTAGTCGGAGTCCTTGATGTCGCTGGTCGGGCCGAGGTCGTCCAGCGGGCGCAGCACCTGCAGGTCCACGAACTGGGGGAACTTGGTCAGGTGGTCGGTGAAGACGTCGGGCGCGGTGTCGGCGATGAAGCTGGCGGTCAGCTTCGACCAGTAGTCCTCCCAGCCGTACTGGGAGATGTTGATGCGCAGGCCGGGGTTCTGCTGCTCGAAGGCGTCGGCGCACTTCTGGTATCCGGGCTGCTGCGCGGAGTCCCACAGCCAGTACTCGATGGTGCCGTTGGCGCCGCCGGTGCCGCCCGCGCCGCAGGCGGCGGTGGTGGTCAGCAGAAGCGCGGACAGGAGGATTCTTCTGAGCATCACTTGATCCCGCTGAAGCCGATGGAGTTGACGATGCGGCGGGCGAAGACGAAGAAGAGCAGCAACATCGGCAGCGCCGCCACCAGCGTGGCCGCCATCAGTCCCGCCCAGTCGGGGCCGGCCTGTGGCTTCTGCGACTTGAACACGCCGAGCGCCACGGTGAGCACGCGCGACTTGTCGGTGTAGCTGACCATGAGCGGCCAGAAGTACTCGTTCCAGGAGGTGATGTAGGTGAGGATCGACAGCGTCGAGATGGGCGCGGCCGAGATCGGCAGGATGAGCCGGAAGAAGATGCGCGTCCTCGACGCGCCCTCCACCAGCGCGGCCTCCTCCACCTCGCGGGAGATCCCGAGGAAGAACTGCCGCAGGAAGAACACCGCGAACGGGGTCATGAGCATCGTCGGCAGCGCGATGCCGAGCACGGTGTCGATGAGGCCGAGCTCCTTGATGAGCACGAAGTTCGGCAGCAGCGTGAAGATCGCCGGAACCATCAGGCCGGCCAGGAAGACCGCGAACACCTGCTCGCGGTAACGCCAGCGCAGCCGGGCGAAGGCGTAGGCGGCCATCGAGGAGAAGAACACCTGCCCGGCCGTGACCAGGGTCGCGACCAGCACCGAGTTGAGCAGGTAGCGCCAGAACGCGATGGGCTGTCCCGATCCCCCCGCGTCGATGGCCTCCTGCCCGGTCTGCAGGCCGAAGACGCGCTCGAAGCCGCCCCACGAGAACCGCACCGGCAGCAGGCTGTCGCCGCCCGCGTAGAGCGCGTTGTTGTCGGACAGCGCGGTGCGCAGCACCCAGTAGAACGGGAACAGGCTGCCGATGATCACCAGGACCATGAACGTCCAGGCGATGATCCGGCCGATGCCCGGCCGGGGTCTGCGCGGCGGCTCCTGGCCGGCGGCGGGGGCGTCGCTCGGGGCGGGGGCCATGACGGTCGCCATGTCACACTCTCCCTAGGCCAGGTCGGAGCTGCCGGCCCGGGTGAGCCGGTATTGCAGGAACGTGATGATCATGAGGACGATCAGCAGCGCGACGGACATCGCCGAGGCGTAGCCGAACTGGAAGCGGTTGAACGCGGCCTCGTAGATGTAGTACTGCAGCACCTTCGAGGAGTTGACCGGGCCGCCCCTGGTCGCGATCGCGATGGTGTCGAACACCTGGAACGAGCCGACCACGCTGATGATCAGCACGACGGCGGTGACGGGGCGCAGCAGCGGCAGCGTGATGCTCCTGAACATGCGCAGCTCGGAGGCGCCGTCCATGCGGCCGGCCTCGTACAGGGTCGGGGGGATGGTCTGCAGGCCGGCGAAGATCAGCAGGGCGGTGTAGCCGACGTGCCGCCAGACGTTGATGAGCGCGACGGTCGGGATCACCCAGGCCGAGTCGGCGAGGAACGCGATCCTGTCGAGCCCGAGCAGCTCCAGCACCTTGTTGCCGATGCCGAGCTGGTAGTCGAGGATCCACAGGAAGACCAGCGCCGCGACCACGTTCGAGACGAGATAGGGCGTCAGCACCAGCCCGCGCAGCCACGTCCTGCGGGTCAGCCGCTGCATCAGCACCGCGATGATCAGCGCGAGCACCGTCTGGATGCCGATGTTGACGACCACGTAGTAGACGGTCACGCCCAGCGCGTTCCAGAACACCGGGTCCTCGACCATGCGCACGTAGTTGTCCAGCCCGGTCCACCGGGAGGGCGTGAGCAGGTTGAACTTGGTGAAGCTCAGGTAGATGCCGCGCAGCGTGGGCCAGAGCAGGAAGACCAGGAAGCCGATGAGCGCGGGGAGGATGAACAGGAGCGCCAGTCGCGTGTCGTCGCGCGGTCGCTTGGCGGTGCCGGTCGTCGCCGGCCTGGTGGGGGTGGCCATGGTCTCTCCTACGCCGTCACCGGCTGATCGGCGCTGGGCCGCGTCTACCCTCTCTGCACGTCAACCCGACGCGCCAAACGGTTAGCGGAGAGTCTCTTTCCCAATGACATCCCGTGTCAAGAGGTCCTAACTACGTCTTATAGGACACGGTGATGCGGCTCGCTGCGATCGGAATCACCTATCAAGCCGCCGGAGTTCGGCCTCGTCCAGGGCCGGGACGAGGGGCTCGAGGGCGGCGCGGAGCCGATCGGGGAGCGAGCCGGACGGCACGACGAGGCCGCCCGCCGACGTGACGCCCACCCAGCGGTCGAGAGCGACCCGGACGGCGGCGGCCACGGCGGCCGCCAGGACCCTGGCGGTGTCCTCGCCGGCCACACGGGGGGCGATCGCCTCGGCCAGGGGGAGCTCCATCGAGGCAGGAGCCGCCACGAACGCCTCCCTGAGTGCGGGCCGGGTGGTGATCATCAGCAGCGCGGCGGCGTGGTGCTCGCCCGGGTCGGTGTACTGCTCGGCGATCGCGTCGATGACGGCCTCGGCCAGGCGGACGGACGGCGGCCTGGCCGCGACCGCCTGCGCCACGCGGGTCTCCCGCTCGGCGGTGACGGCGGCGACGATGGCCTGCTCGCGGCTGGCGAAGTAGTTGTTGTACGTCCTCGGCGAGACGCCGGCGGCTTCGGCGATGTCGTCCACGCGGACGTTGTCGGGCCCGCGTTCGAGCGCCAGGCGCAGCGCCGCCTCGCGCAGCGCCTGCCGGGTGGCCTGCTTCTTCTGCTCCCGCAACCCCGCCATGCCCCTCATTCTGGCAGAGAAGTTGCGCTCACGCAAATTTGCGTGCGCGCAACTTTTGTTCCTAGGCTGAGGGCCACCCAAGCGAAAGGACGAGCCCATGCGAGCCAAGGGCATCAGTTACGACACCGGCTTCGTCACCGGCGGGACCCGCGCATCCGGGCCCTTCGACCCCGCCATGGTCCGGCGCGAGCTGACGATCATCCGGGACGACCTGCACTGCACCGCCGTCCAGCTCGTCGGCGGCGACCCCGAGCGGCTGGAGCTCGCCGCGGGGCTGGCCGCCGAGCTGGGTCTTGAGGTGTGGTTCACGCCGTACCCGCTGGAGCTGGACCCCGAGGAGATGCTGGCGCTGTTCGCCGACTGCGCCGAGCGGGCGGAGCGGGTCAGGCGGGGCGGCGCGGAGGTCGTGTTCGTGGCGGGGTGCGAGCTGACCCTGATGGACCGCGGCTTCCTGCCCGGTGACACGCTCCAGGAGCGGGTCGGCGCCCTGATGAACCGGCGCGAGCTGGTCGCCGAGGCGGGCGGGCGGGTGGCCGCGTTCCTGGGCGAGGCCGCGGCCGTGGTGCGAGCGCGGTTCGGCGGCAAGGTCACGTACGCGGCCATCCCGTTCGAGCCCGTGGACTGGTCGCTCTTCGACGTCATGACGATCGAGCTGATCCGCTCGGCCGAGGTCGCCGACCGGTTCCAGCACGGCGTGCGCGCCCTCGTCGCCCAGGGCAGGCCGGTGGCGATCACCGGGTTCGGCACGGCGACCTGGCGCGGCGCCCCCGACGTGGCGCCCCGCAGCATGGAGATCATCGAGTACGACCAGGCCACCGGCTCCCCCGTGCGCCTCGACGGTGAGTACGCGCGCGACGAGGCCGGGCAGGCCGCGTACCTGCGGGAGCTGCTGGAGATCTTCGAGGCCGAGGGGGTGGACGCCGCCTTCGTCCACATCTTCGCCCTCCCCGACCTGCCGCACCGCCCCGGCGGCGACCCCCGCGACGACCTCGACCTGGCCAGCCTCGGCGTCGTCAAGGTGTACGAGGACCGCGACGGCGAGACGTACCCCGGCCTGCCCTGGGACCCGAAGGCCGCGTTCGCCACGGTGGCGGCCTGCTACGAGAAGGCCCCGGCCAAGTGAGGGGCGACCTGCCGGGCCCCTCCTTCCTGCTCGGCGGCGAGGCGCCGGTGCGGCGGATCGGGTTCGGGGCGATGCGGCTCGCGCTCGGACGGTCGGCGCGCGGTCCCGAGGCGGGCGTCGCGGTGCTGCGCCGCGCCGTGGAGCTGGGTGTGAACCACATCGACACGGCCGGCTTCTACGGCGCCGGCGATGCGGGCGCGCACGAGCTGATCAGGCGGGCGCTGGCGCCGTACCCCGAGGAGCTGGTGATCGCCACCAAGGTCGGCCCGCTGTTCGGCGCGGGGCTCGCACCGGCCGGGGAGGCGCGTGCCGGGCAGTTGCGCGGCCTGGTCGAGGACGATCTGCGCCGGCTCGGCGTGGACCGGCTCGACCTGGTCCACCTGCGGGTCGGCGGGCTGGGGCCGCCGGGTGACGAGCCCATCGGCGACCGGTTCGCGGCCCTGGCGGAGCTGCGCGAAGAAGGGCTGATCCGGCATCTCGGGGTGAGCCACGTCAGCGCGGCCCAGCTCGCCGAGGCTCGGTCGGTCGCGCCCGTGGCGGCCGTGCAGAACGCCTTCCACGTGCACGACCAGGGCGACCGGGCCGTCCTTGCGGCATGCGAGGAGGCCGGCATCGCGTACGTGCCGTACTTCCCGCTGGGCGGCGGGCACCCGTCGATCGACCTGTCCCGCCTGGCCGAGGTCGCCGCGCGGCACGAAGCCACGCCGGCGCAGGTCGCGCTGGCCTGGCTGCTCGCCGTCTCGCCGGTGACGCTCCCCATCCCCGGCACGGGCTCGCTCGCCCACCTCGCCGAGAACACGGCCGCCGGGGGCCTCCGCCTCACCCCCACCGACCTCGCCACCCTCGCGCCGGAGGGCCGGCGGGAGCATTCCTCACCGTGAGATGGCGCGGGGTGCGGGCGCGATCACGTTCCAGGGCGAGATGGTGGACGAGGCCATGGCCGCCCGCGCCCGCGCCGTGATCGCCGGGGCTTGTCGCGGGCCGCGCGGCTGATTAGGGTCGCGGGTGATCGCGCTCCCCCGCGAGGAGGCACGGTGACGCCGGACTCGACAGCCGCCTTCGACCACATCTCCGCCGGTTACGACCCCGATCCGGCGCTGTCGATGTCGCTGCACGCCGACGCGTACACCGATCCCCGCTGGCATGCGATCGACCAGCGGGCGATCTTCGCCCGGTCGTGGCAGTGGCTGTGCCACGTGGAGCGGCTGCGCGTGCCCGGCGCGTACGTGACGGGCACGGTGGCGGGCCTGCCGATCGTCGCGGTCAGGGACGAGGCGGGCACCCTGCGCGCCTTCTACAACGTGTGCAAGCACCGCGCCCACGAGCTGCTGACCGGCGAGGGGGTGCGGCGCAGCATCGTGTGCCCGTACCACGCGTGGACGTTCGACCTGACGGGCCGGCTGCGGCGGGCCCGCCACACCGGCGCCATGCCCGGCTTCGACCCCTCGAAGGTCTGCCTCGACCAGGTGCGGGTCACGGAGTTCGGCGGCATGGTGTACGTCAACCTCGACCCGGCGGCGGCCCCGCTGCGGGAGCAGGCGGGCGGCCTGGAGGCGGAGATCATCGAGCGGGCGCCGGACGTTGCGAAGCTGACCCTGGCCCGCAGGCTCACCTACGACATCGCCGCCGACTGGAAGACGGTGGTGGACAACTTCCTGGAGTGCTACCACTGCCACGTGGCCCACAAGGACTTCGTGTCGCTGGTGGACATGAGCACCTACGAGGTCACCACGTACGGCATCTACTCCAGCCACATGGCGCGGGCCGGCCAGGCGGGCAACTCGGCGTACGACGTGTCGGGCGCCACCGTCACCGAGCACGCGGTGTGGTGGCTCTGGCCCAACACCTGCCTGCTGCGCTATCCGGGGCGGGGCAACTTCATGGTGCTGCAGATCGTCCCCGACGGCCCCGGGCGGACCCGCGAGACGTGGGACTTCTACCTGGAGACCGCGGAGCCGACGGAGGCCGAGCTGGACAGCGTGCGCTACATCGACGAGGTGCTCCAGCGCGAGGACATCGCGCTGGTGGAGAGCGTGCAGCGGGGCATGCGCACCCCGGCCTTCACCCAGGGCAAGATCGTGTACGACCCGGGCGGCCGGGGGCTGTCGGAGCACGCGGTGCACCACTTCCACGGTCTCGTCCTCGACGCCTACCGGCGCGAGCTGGCCGGCGATCAGCGCGACACCATGCCGGCCTCGTCGTCGTCCACCAGGAAGCCGCCCGACTGATGGCGCCAGAGGCGGGCGTAGGCGCCGTCGGCCTCGATCAGCTCGCCGTGGGTGCCCTGCTCGACGATGGCGCCCTTGTTGAGCACCACCAGGCGGTCCATGCGGACGACCGTGCTGAGCCGGTGGGCGACCACGACCGCGGTGCGGTCCTGCATGAGCCGCCACAGCGCCTCCTGCACGAGGAGCTCGCTCTCGGAGTCGAGCGCGCTGGTGGCCTCGTCGAGCAGCAGGAGCGGCGCGTCGCGCAGGATCGCGCGGGCCAGCGCGATGCGCTGCCGCTGGCCGCCGGAGAGCTTGACGCCGCGCTCGCCGACCAGCGTGCCGAGGCCGTCGGGCAGCGCGTCGGCGAACTCCATGACGTGCGCGGCCTCGGCCGCGGCCAGGATCTCGGCCTCGGTGGCGCCGGGCCGGGCGAAGGCGATGTTGTCGCGCACGCTGCGGTGGAACATGGCGGGCTCCTGCGGCACGTACGCGATGAGGCCGCGCAGGTCGGCCTGGCGCAGCCGGGAGATGTCCTGGCCGCCGATGAGGATGCGGCCCGCGTCGATGTCCATGAACCGCAGCAGCAGCCGGGTCAGCGTGGTCTTGCCGCCGCCCGACTGGCCGACCAGCCCGATCTTCGCGCCCGCCGGGATGTCGAGGTCGAGGTCCTGGAACAGCGGCAGCCCGCTCTTGTACGAGAACGTCACCCGGTCGAAGCGCACCGACGCGTCGGCCGGCCGCAGCGGCAGCGGGTCGGGCGGGTCGACCACCTTCGGCGGCGTCAGCAGCAGCTCGGTGAACTGCGCGGCCTCGGTGATCACGCTCTCGATGCGCCGGTAGATCTGGTTGAACTCGAACATGATGCCGATGGCGTTGGTGTAGTAGGTGAACGTCACCACGATCGCCTCGACGCCGAGCCCGCCCCGCAGCGCGACGGCGAGCAGCAGGCCGAGCGAGCTGCCGAGCACCGACAGCGGGGCGACGACGGTGTCGACCCGCAGGTTGCCGTAGTCCCATGAGCGCAGCGCGAGCCGCTGCTGCTCGGCCAGCTTCACCCGGTGCTCGGCGGCCTCGCGGCGCTCGGCGGCGAAGGCGCGTACAGTGTCCATGTTGGACAGCACGTCGGCGACGTGGCCCGAGACGTGCACCCGGGCGGCCTCGCGGGCGTCCACCAGCTTCTGGCGGCGGCGGATGAGCGGCGCGACGAGGAGGCCGGTGACGACCAGCAGGCCGACGAGCACGACCACCAGCAGCGGGTGATATTGCCACAGGACCACGCAGGCGAAGACCAGCGGCACGACCTTGGCCATGACGGAGAACGTCAGCGTGTCGACGAACTCCTCGAACCTGGCGGCGAAGCCGAGCACCCGTTTGGTCAGCGCGCCGGCGAAGTTGTCGTGGAAGAACGCGGCGTCCTTGGCCAGCAGCTCGTCCATGCCCATGATGGCCAGGCTTTCGACGCCGCGCGCGTCCGTGCGGTTGATGAAGTGCAGGCCGATCCGCCACAGCGTCTCGCCGGCCAGCAGCACGGCGCCGAAGCCGAGCACGTAGGGCAGCAGCGCGGGCAGCGTGCCGTCGCCGCCGCCCGCCAGGTGGCCGACGAGCCCGGCCACGCCGAGCGGCGCGACGTAGAACAGGCAGATGTTGCCCAGCGCGGGCATCAGCAGCGCGGGCGCCGCGACCGGCCACAGCCTGCGCAGCTCGCCGAGGTAGTGGCGCAGCGCCAGCCCGACCGCGGACCTGCGCACGGACGGCTCGCCCGCGTCGGCCGCCTGCCGGGCTCGCGGTGCGGAGCTCCGCCCGGTCTCCGTCTCTTGGTCCGAAGCTACTTCCGGCACGCTCATCCGCCCTCCCCGATCGCCGACGCGGCCCACGACATGGTGCCGTCCGCGACCCGGACAAGCGAATGATTTTTTCCCGGCCTATCGGGCGTTCTCCCAGCTAGGTGCGTAAGTGACGCGCATCACCGCTACCAAAGCCTCGCTTTCCGTCACATATCCCGGCCCGATTCCGTCTCCAGGGTGAAACCACCTTCAGGGGGAGGCCCACATGCGTACGGCACAGGCCAGGCGCTCATTCCAGCTCTCTCACTGGTCGTTCATGTTCGCCGAGATCGCCCTCTGGTCGTTCGTCGTGCTGGCGGTGACCGGAGCCGTGCTCATGGTGTTCTACGACCCCGGCATGACCCAGGTGACCTACGACGGCCCGTACGCGCCGCTGCGCGGGGCGCTGGTCAGCCAGGCGTTCGACTCGACCATGCAGCTCAGCCTGGAGGTGCGCGGCGGCCTGCTCATCCGGCAGATCCACCACTGGTCGGCGCTGGTGTTCGTGGCGGCGGTCGTGCTCCAGCTGCTGCGCATGTTCCTCACCGGCGCCTTCCGCAGGCCGCGCACCGGGCAGTGGCTGATCTGGGTGGCCCTGCTGGGGCTCGGCATGCTGGCCGGCGAGACCGGCAACGCCCTGCCCGACGACCTGCTGTCGGGCGGCAGCCTGTGGCTGATGGTCTCGGTCGTGCAGTCCGTGCCGGTGGTGGGCACGTGGGCGGCGTCCCTGCTGTTCGGCTCCGCCTTCCCCGGCGAGCAGGTCATCCCGGTCCTGTACGGCGGGCACCTGCTGCTCTCGCTCGTCGTCGCCGCGCTGCTGCTCGCCCGCGAGCTGCTGGTGCGGCGGAACGGCCACTCCCGCTTCGTCGCCTCGCTGCCGGTGCGGCGCGGCGCGCGCCCGCTGATGGCGGGCGCCACCGCCGGCATGCTGATCATTTTCGGGTTCGGCTTCCAGATCGCGCCCGTCTGGCTGTACGGCCCCGCCCGGCCGACGCAGGTCTCCGCCGGTTCGGTGCCCGACTGGTACATGGGCTTCCTCGACGGCGCCCTGCGGATCATGCCGGGCTGGGAGCTGACGCTCGGCGGCTACACGCTGAGCCTGGCCGTCCTGGTGCCGGCCGTGGTGGTGCCCGGGGTCTTCTTCACCGCGCTGGCCGCGTACCCGGTGGCCGAGCGCGTCGTCGCCATGCGGCGGGGCCGGCCCGTGCCCGCGTCCGGCCTGCTCGACCGGCCGCGCGAGAAGCCGGTGAAGACGGCGCTCGCGGTCGCCGGCGTCACGTTCTACGGCCTGCTGTGGACGGCGGCGGCCAACGACCAGCTCGCCCACAGCTTCCACCTGACCGTCGAGTCGGTGACGATCTTCTTCAGGTACGCCGTGTTCATCGGCCCCGTCGTCGCCTTCGTCGTCACCCGGTGGATCTGCCTGGCGCTGCGGCAGTCCGAGCGGGAGGCCGCCGAGCACGGCGTGGAGAGCGGCGTCATCGTGCGGACCCCCGACGGCGGCTTCCACGAGCGCCTGGAGCCCGACCGCCGCGAACGGCGCCCCGAACTCAAAGTCTTGAGCTAGAGGTCTGAGCCGATTCCTGGGCCCGCGACGGTGATCGCGGCGCGCGGCAGCGACTCGCGCTGCGCCTCCTGCGGGCCCACGACGGCGTTGAGCCCGCCGTCCACGATCTGCGCGACCGCGTCGCCGGAGACGAAGGGCTCGCTGGTCTGCCCCTCGACCCTGATCAGCATGCGGCTGCGGGTGCAGAACAGGCTGGCCTCGCTCTCCCGCGAACCGCTCACCGCCGCCTCCATCGGCCCGGAGAAGCCCTGCTGCCTGGCCGGGTGGCCCTGGCTGCGGGTGAGGTCGAGGTCGAGGGTCCAGTCGGCGCCGGACAGCCCGCAGTGGCCCTCGGAGTTGACCCAGGCGATCATGTCGTAGGTGCCGACCTTGATCTGCGCGAGCGGACGCTCGGCCTCCTCGGGCAGCTCGCCGTGGTCGACCAGCCCGCGCAGCGTGGTGAGCGGCCACTGGGCCGGGTCCCTCAGCAGCGGGTCGGTGACGGGGGCTGAGCAGGAGACGAGGACCGGCGACATCAGGAACCCGGCCATGACACGCGCCAGACGATTGGTCACTCTCATCTTCCTCATTCGGCGACGCAGATCGATCATGATCCATCGCACAACCTATCCCAATGTCACCACCACTCCGGCCATCCTCAGATGTGACCGGGAAGGGGCGGCGGCACGCCGGTGTCGCGCGAGGAGGCGTCCGCCCGCTGACCGCTACGCGCATATCCGCAGGTCACGACGGGTAACCAGGCTCCCAGGGGGAGGGGTGTCGATCCAGCTCAACCCCGCCACATCGGGACGCTGCGGGGCGCGATCGGCGTCCCTGGGCGCCCCGCGGCCCGCTTCTGGCAGTTCATCCATCCCTGGGAGGCGGTCCCGGCATGGACGCGGTCGTGCGCGCGGCGGCGATCTACGTGGCGCTGCTGGTCATCTTCCGCGTCAGCGGCAAGCGCACGCCGGCGCAGCACGCCGGTCGTCCTCATCGAGCGCGGCAGGCTGCTGGACGACCGGATGCGCCGCCACCACCTGGACGTCGGCCAGGTGCTCCAAGATGCCTGCTCGACGCACGGCATCCGCAGCCTGGACGAGATCGACTACGCCACCCTGGAGCGTTCCGGCGTCATCAGCGTGATCCCGAAACGACCCTGATCACGGTGGGCGCGGCGACCGCACGGGCTCGCCGGTTACACGCTGGTTCAGCCGAGCTCGTGGGGGCCGAGGCGCCTGCGGCGGTCGCCCTCCTCGTCCTCCTCGTCGACGTCCTCGGTGCCGGGGGTGACCCCGGGCGTGACGCCCGCGGCGCGCCTGAGCGTCTCCTCCTCGGTGGGGGTCAGCGGCGCGCCGGCGGCCTCCTCGCTGTCCCCGCGCTCGATCGGCTGGTCCTTCTTGTCGTTCATGGGTCCCCCGTGGCACGGAACGTGTGCGGATACGTCCCGTCTGGCTTCCCGTACGCGGGCCGCTGTAACGCTCCTGTCAGGAGGCGTCGTCCTGGTAGGCCAAGCGGGTCAGCAGGGTCTTGAGCTGCTCGGCCTCGCCGGGCTCCAGGCCCGAGATGAGCCGCTCGGCCAGCGGCCCCGCGCCCACGTGGGCGGCGTCGAACAGCTCCAGGCCCTGGGGCGTGATCTCCACGACGCGCACGCGCCGGTCCCCTGGAACGGTCCTGCGGACGGCCAGGCCGCGCCGCTCCAGGTCGTCCACGACCCGCATCACGCCCGCCTTGTCGGTGCCCGTGGCGGCCGCCAGGTCGCGCTGCACGGTGGGCCCGCGGTTGACCAGCACGATGAGCACGGCGAAGTGGCGCAGCTCGATGCCGAGCGGCCGCAGCGCCTCGGTCAGCACGTTCGCCGCCCGCCAGTGGGCCTTGCGCAGGAGCAGGCCCAGGGCGAAGGGCGAGGGGTCGCCTGGGCGGTCGGTCGCGCGGGGCGTGGCGGGCTCAGGTGCGGTCATACCGACATACTACCCGAACACTCTCATTCGCGACGGTTTCAGGTGAAACAACTCACACCAGTCACGTCCGAAATCGTATTGATTGATACTATTTCTAGTGATACCGTAATAAGTGTAACGACCATCGGGGGAGGAATCATGGAGGTCTACGAAGCCGTCACCAGCCGCAGGTCAGTGCGCGCCTTCACCGGCCGCCCAGTCCCGAAGGAGGTGCTGGAGCGGGTGCTGGCCGCCGCCGCGTGGGCGCCGTCCGGCTCGAACCTCCAGCCCTGGCACGTCTACGTGGTGACCGGCGAGCGACTCACCGAGCTCAAGAGGCGCGCGGGAGAGCGCGTGGCCACCGGCGACGCGTGGGACGAGCGCGAGTACGAGATGTACCCGGCCGAGCTGAAGTCCCCGTACCGCGAGCGGCGCTCCGCGTTCGGCCGGGAGCGCTACGGCGCGCTCGGCATCGCACGCGAGGACTGGGAGGCCCGCCAGCGGGCCGCGGCGGACAACTGGCAGTGCTTCGGCGCGCCGGCCGCGCTGTTCGTCTACATCGACCGCGACATGGGCCCCGCGCAGTGGGCCGACCTCGGCATCTACCTGCAGACGGTCATGCTCCTGCTGCGCGCGGAGGGTCTGCACAGCTGCCCGCAGATGGCCTGGTCGGTCTACCGCAGGACGGTCGCCGAGATCGTGCGGCCCGCCGAAGGGCTCGTGCTGTTCTGCGGCATGTCGATCGGGTTCGAGGACGTCTCGGTCAGCCAGCCGCGTACGGGCCGGGCGCCCCTGGAGGAGACCGTCACCTTCGTCGGCGGCCCCTCCCCCGCCTGCCGGAGCCGGCGCCGCCCGGCCCGCCGCAGGGGTCACACGGTCCGCGCCCGCCTGCCGCGGCCGACACCGGACGACGACCGGCCCGCCGGGTCCGGCGCCCCCACCCATCAGGAGAGATATGACCAGCCAGTTCCGCCTCGGCGGTGACCTGACGATCAACCGGCTCGGGTTCGGCGCGATGCGCCTGTCCCAGGCCGGGCCGGGCGGGCCCGCCCGCGACGCCGAGCAGGGCCGCGCCGTCCTGCGCAGGGCCGTCGAGCTAGGCGTCGACCACATCGACACGGCCGGCTTCTACCGCAGCCAGGACGGCACGGTCAGCGCCAACACGCTGATCCGCGAGGCCCTGTCGCCCTACCCCGGCGGCCTGGTCATCGCCACCAAGGCGGGTCCGGTCTTCGGGCCGGGAGGTCCGCGGCCCGGCACCCCCGCCGAGGTGCGGGCTCAGGTCGAGTCCGATCTCGAGAGCCTCGGCCTCGACCGGCTCGACCTGGTCTACCTGCGCGTCGGCGGCACGGGACCCGCGCCGGGCGAGTCACTGGCCGAGCGCTTCGAGGTGCTCGCCCGGATGCGCGACGAGGGCCTGATCCGCCACCTGGGCGTCAGCAACGTGGACGCCGCCCAGCTCGCCGAGGCCGTCGGCATCGCGCCGGTCGCGGCCGTCCAGAACGCCTTCCACCTCGGCCTCCGCGCCGGCACCGCCGTGCTCGACGTCTGCACGCGGGCCGGCATCGCCTTCGTGCCCTTCTTCCCCGCCGGCGGCGGGCTCGACGACCCCGGCCTGCTCAAGGTCGCCGACCGGCACGCCGCCACCCCGCGCCAGGTCGCGCTGGCCTGGCTGCTGGCCGTCTCACCGGTGACCGTGGTCATCCCCGGCACCGGGTCCTTGGCCCATCTCGAGGAGAACGTGGCCGCCCGCTCGATCACGCTCACCGGCGACGACCTCGCCGATCTCGCCTGACGCCCGCGGCCGGTCCCGGGCGTACATGCAGAAAGGACGGCCATGACCATGACGACCCATCACCGCTTCCTGGCCTCCGAGGAGACCGGCCGGCTGCCGGACGGGCGCCCTGCTGGGCTGGCGGCGCTGCCCCGGCCGGTGGCCGTCGCGGTCGGCGGCGGCGGGGTGCTGGGGGCCGCGCAGGTCGGCATCGGGTACGCGCTGGAGCAGCGCGGCTTCGTCCCCGACCTGATCGTCGGCACCTCGGTGGGCGCGCTCAACGGCGCCATCGCGGCCGCCCACCCGGGTGCGGCGGCGCCGTGGCTGGACCGGGTGTGGACGCGGGTGCGCAGGCGGGAGGTGTTCCCGCTGTGCCGCCTGCCCTCGCGGGCCGGGGTCTTCGCCGACCGCGGCCTGCGCCGGCTGATCGCCCAGGCGGGGCTGCCGTCGCGGATCGAGCAGCTCGACGTGCCGTTCGCCGCCGTGGCCATGGATCTCGCCACCGGCGCGCCCGCGCTGCTCGACCACGGTGACCTGGAGTCGGCGCTGCTGGCCAGCGCCGCCATCCCGGGGATCCTGCCGCCGGTCGTACGCGGCGGAAGGACGCTCGTGGACGGCGGCGTGATCGCGTTCGTCCCCGTACGGGCGGCTCTGGAGGCGGGTGCGGCCAGCGTGGTCGTGCTGGCGACAGGACAGACGAGCATGCCGCCGCGCCCGTCGGCCCCGCCCCGGTGGGCGGGCGCGGTCGCGGCGAGGGCGGGGCTGCTGCTGTTGCAGCACCAGATCGCCCGCGACCTGCGTGAGGTGTCCGAGCGCGTCCCGACCGTCGTGCTGCCGACCGGCGTCGAGAGCTGGCCGGCCCCTTGGGACTTCCGCCAGTCCCGCCGCCTGATCCACACGGCCGCCGCCGCGGCGGGCCACTTCCTCGACACTCTGCGCATAGACGGCCCCGGCCTCTACCAGGCGGCCGGAACGCAGCCTCCATTGCACGGCGCGGACACGACGGGCCTGCGCAGAGCGGGCGCCGGCCGGGCGGCCGTCCATGAGGGAGCGGGGGTCCGGCTGTGAGCAGCTTCGCGTTCGTGAACATCGCCCTGCAGGGGCACGTCAACCCGACGCTGCCGGTCGTGGCCGAGCTGGTCCGCAGGGGGCACACGGTCACCTACCACGTCGCGCCCGCGCTCGCCGAGGTGGTCGCCGCCACCGGCGCGACCGTGCGCACGCATCCCGGGGGCGACCTGACGCTGCCCGAGCGGCCGACGCCTCTGACGATGCTGGACGGGCTCGCGCGCACGACCGTCGCGCTGCTGCCCGCGCTGCTGGACGATCTGCGCCGCATCGGCCCCGACCTGGTCGTGCACGGCTCGGCCTGCCCGTGGGGCGCGGTCGCGGCCGGGGAGCTGCGGGTGCCGGCGGTGTCGGCGTTCACCACGTTCGCGTTCGGCCGCCGCGTCCCCAGCCCCACCCGCGCCTCGTGGCCGATGATCGCCTCGGCGGCGGCCAGGCCCGGCGCCGCGACCGGCTACCTGCGGTCGCGGTGGGAGCTGCACCGGGCCTACGACACGGGCCGGCTGCCGCTGCTCGACCTCGCGAACGTCCGGCAGCCGCTCAACCTGGTCTTCACCGCCCGTGCGTTCCAGCCGGACGCGGAGAGCTTCGACGGCTCGTACCGGTTCGTCGGCCCGAGCCTGGGCGAGCGCCCGCGGGACCCGTCGTTCCCCATGGACGAGCTGCGGGACCCCGTGCTGTACGCCTCCCCCGGCACGGTGCTCGACGCGGGCCCGGAGCTGCTGCGGACGTTCGCCGCCGCGCTGGCCCCGCTGGGCGGCACCGTGGTCATCTCGACCGGCCGCACCGACCCGGCGGCGCTGGGCCCGCTGCCCCAGAACGTGCTGGCCCGCCGCTTCGTCCCGCAACTGGAGCTGCTCGACCGCGCCGCGCTGTTCGTCACCCACGGCGGCATGAACGGCGTGAACGAGGCCCTGCACGCGGGCGTCCCCATGCTGGTGATCCCGCAGGGCGCGGACCAGCCGCTGGTGGCGCGGCGGGTGGCGGAGCTGGGCGCGGGCCTCGCGCTGGCGCCGCACGAGGCGGACGCGGAGGCCGTACGGGTGAGGGCCGGGCTGCTGCTCGGCGAGCCGCGCTTCCGCGTCGCGGCGTACGACCTGCGCGACGCCCAGCGGGCGGCGGGCGGCTACCGGCGCGCGGCCGACGAGCTGGAACGCCACCTCGGCCAGGGCAGCAGGCCGGTGCCCGCGAACGCGCGGGGGCGGTGAGCGATGTCCGCCGTCGTGGTCGTCCTGCTGCTGGCCGGGCTGTCGGAGTCGGCGGGCCGGATCCTGCCGCTGATCGCGCGCCGGCCCGGCGTGTCGCGGGCGCACGCGGTGCGGCTGCTGCTGACCGGGGCGGTGGTGGAGTTCGTGGTGTTCGCGCTGTGGCCGTGGGCGGCGGGCGTGCTGGCCGAGCTGCACAGCCCGCGCACGGGGGCCGCTCCCGGGTGGACGCCCGGTCTCGCGGCGCCGCTGCTGCTCGCCGCCGTCGTGGCGTTCCCGCTGCTCGGGCCGCTGCTGCACACGCTGCTCATCGTCGCGGTCGGCGCGAACCTCACGGGCTCGCTGGCCACGGCGACCGGGCTGGGCTGGTGGAGCGCCGCCGGCTGCGTCGCGGTCGCCGGGGTGGGACTGGGCGTGGCCGTGGGCGGCGTCAGGTGGCTGGTCGTGCGGATCAGCGCGCTCCAGGCGGTGCCGGCATGACCGAGTTCCCGCTGCTCTTCCTGGCCCTCGGCATGGTCCTGCTCGCCGAGGCGCTGCTGGCCCGCTACGAGGTGCTCGTCTACACCGCCGGCTGGCGGACCGCCACCGGCGAACTGCCCCACGGCCTCCCCTACGCCAGGGGCGCCGACCCGGACCGTCCCCCTGCGGCGTACCTGGTCTATCTGGACGGCATCGGCAAGCGCCGCTTCACCGACACCCGTGACGGCGGCCGGTTGGTCAAGGCGCTGCTCGACAAGGCGCCTGAGGTGCGGGTGCTGGGGCAGGTGCAGCCGTACTCGCCGCTGGCCGACCCGCTCGCCGACCGGCCCGTGTGGGCGTGGCTGCGGCGCCGCGCGCAGATCCTGCTCTTCCTGCACAACGTCATGCAGATCTTCGTCGCCGCCGACCGCCGCTACCGCCCGCTCTACAACCGGGCGGTCGGCACCCAGATCGCCCGGCAGCTGCGGCTGGCCGGCTACCGGCCCGGCAGCGGCATCCCCGTGGTGCTGCTCAGCTACAGCGGCGGCGCGCAGGTCGCCACCGGCGCGGTCAAGGAGCTGCACGCCAGGCTGGCCGCCCCGCTCGTGCTCATCACGCTCGGCGGCTTCCACAACGGCGCCAACGACCTCACCCACGCCCGCCGCCTGCACCGCCTCACCAGCGACGCCGACTGGATCGAGCGCCTGTGTCTGATCCTGTTCCCGCAGCGCTGGCCGGCGGCCAGGGGCAGCGGCTGGAACCGGGCCGTCCGCGCGGGCAAGGTCGCCACGCATCGCCTCGACCCGGCCACCCACATGGGGCGGCGCAGCTACATCAGCCCGGACGCGTTGCTGCCCGGCGGCCGCACCTACCTGGACCACACCGCCGACACCGTCGTCCGCCTCATCCGCGAGCCGCTCAGCCCGTGACGCTCCGGCCCTCCAGGCGGGTGATCGCGATCGTGCCGGTGGTGCCGCGCAGGCCGAAGCCGTAGCGGTAGGCGCGCCTGTCCTGGTCGGTGGTGAGCAGGCCCGCGATGGGAGCGGTGTGCAGGCGCTGCCACGTGCCCTGGTGCTCGGCGTAGGAGGTGATCGTGGCGCCCGACAGCACCAGGGCCAGCCGGTCGCCCGGGCTGAAGCGGTGCGGGATCTGGACGGGCACGTCGGTGCGGAACTCGCCGCCGACCCGCACGTCGAAGCCGGTGGTGCCGCGGGTGTTGTTGTACCAGGCGGTGACGTAGTCGTCGGCGTCCTTGATCCAGCCGGTGAAGACAGAGCGAGGCGTGCAGCACCTTGATCGCCACCCGGGCGCCGGCCGGCGACTCCGCCAGGTAGACCGTGCCCTGGCCGCCCTCGCCCAGCCGGTCGAGGACCCTGTGGCCCCCGGCCCACAGGTGATCGGGTGCGCGATGGACGGTCACGGCGGTCCCCCGTCAGGTCGGACGATCGTACGGGTGATCAGATTAGTGCCGTCCGCGCCCGCGCGCCGCTCTCGCCCCGCCGTCAGTGGCCGGTGGTGAGGACCATGCGGTAACGGGCCTCGCCGGACATCATGCGGTCGTAGGCGGCCGCGACCTCCTCCAGCGGCCGAGTCTCGGTGAGCGCCCGCACGCCGGTCAGCGCGGCGAAGCGCAGCGTCTCCTCGACCTCGCGGGCGGTGCCCGACGGGTGGCCGTGCACGGTCCTGCTGTTGGTGATGAGCTGGAACGGGCTGACCTGGATGGGCTCGGGCGTGGCGCCGAGCACGACCAGCTCGCCGTTGTCGCCGAGGCCGTCGATGGCGGCGCTCATCGCCTCGGAGCTCGCGGCGGTGGCCAGCACGACCCTCGCGCCGCCGAGCGCCTGGAGCTGCCCGGCCACGTCGCCCGCGGTGGAGTCGACGTAGTGGTGGGCGCCGAGGTGCTTGGCGGTGTCGGCCTTGTCGGCGCCGCGCGCGACGGCGACGGTCTCGAAGCCCAGCTTGTTGGCGAACTGCACGCCGAGGTGGCCGAGCCCGCCGAGGCCGAGGATCGCGACGAGGTCGCCGGGCCGTGCGGCGCTGCGCCGCAGCGAGTTGAACGTGGTGACGCCCGCGCAGCCCATGGGCGCGGCCTCGACGGCGCTGATCTCGTCGGGGACGCGGGCGAGCGCGGAGGCGGGCACGGTGGTGTACTCGGCGTACCCGCCGGGGTAGGCCCAGCCGGGCACCTGCATGCGGGCGCAGTGGATGAAGTCGCCCTCGCGGCAGGACCGGCAGGTGCCGCAGTTGCCGCCGAACCAGCCGACGGCCACGCGGTCGCCGACGTTCCAGTCCTCGACGCCGTCGCCGGCGGCGTCCACGCGGCCGGCGATCTCGTGGCCGGTGACGAGCGGGAACGACACGTTCGGGAAGCCAGCGTTGACGAACCCGGCGTCGGAGCGGCACACGCCGCACGCTTCGACGGCGACGCGGACCTGGCCGGGGCCCGGCTCGGTCAGCTCGCGCTCGACCAGGTCGAACGGTCCGCCGGCCTCGTTGACCTGGGCGGCGCGGTAGAGAGTGGTCATGGACATCAGGTACCCCTTGAGCGGAGAACGAACGTGGTGGGGCCGGCTCGCCGGCCCACGTCAAGCACACCACTCCGGGACCGGCCACCGGGGGCCTGAGCAGGCCCTTCGCGGGCAGGTAACGGCAAGGCAGGTACTGACAGGGCCACCTTCGGGTGGCCGCGCCGCCCGCACGCGGATCACACTTGGACCATGGACCGTAGGAGCGAACTCGCCGGCTTTCTCCGTTCCCGGCGCGCCCGCCTCAGCCCTGACGAGGCGGGGCTGCCGGCGGACGGCCGGGCCCGCAGGGTGCCGGGGTTGCGCCGCGACGAGGTGGCCCGGCTGGCCGGCATGAGCACCGAGTACTACACCCGGCTCGAGCAGGGCCGGGTCGGCACGCCGTCCCCTGAGGTGGTCGAGTCGCTCGCCCGCGCCCTGCAGCTCGACCCCGCCGAGCGCGAGCACCTGCTCGACCTGCTGGCCAGGCCCACGCCGGCGCGGCACGCCCCGGTGGCGCCGCAGCGGGTCAGGCCGGGCCTGCACCTCACGCTGCAGACGCTGGAGCACGTGCCGGCGTTCGTCATCGGGCGGCGCACCGACATGCTGGCCGCCAACTTCCTGGCCCGGCAGGTGCTGACCGACTTCGAGGCGCTGCCCGCGCCGCAGCGCAACCTCGCCCGTTACTACCTGCTCGACCCCGCCGCCCGCGAGCGGGTGGGCGACTGGGCGCGGATCGCGTCGGAGACGGTGGCGATGCTCCGGCTCGAGGCCGGCCGCTACCCCGGCGACCGGCGGCTGGCCGACCTGGTGGGTGAGCTGACGCTGCGCTCGCCCGAGTTCACGACCTGGTGGAACGACCACCGGGTGCTGCGCCGCACCCACGGCAGCAAGGTCTACCACCACCCGGAGGTGGGCGAGCTGCACTTCTCGTACGAGAGCTTCATGCCGCCGGGCGACGCCGACCAGATGCTCTGCGTCTACAACGTCGAGCCCGGCTCCCCCACCGCCGACGCGCTGCGCCTGCTGAGCAGCTGGGCCGCGCCTGGCCACACGGCCCGTTCCTGAGACCTGGCTGTAGGCGAACAGGTCCTGCCGCGGGCCGGTCTCCTTGAACAGGTGGTACGCGCGTCGATGACGGCGGCGCCCGGGGGCGGCTGCGCGCGTACGAGCTGGGGCGGGTCGCCGGGTGGGAGAAGAGCCGCATGCACCACCAGTTCACCCGCATGGAGCGCCGGGGCCTGATCACCCGCGAACCGTGCGGCTCGCGCGGCATCGACGCCGTGCTGACCGACGAGGGGTTCGCCGCGCTGCGCAAGGCGGTGCCGGGGCACGCGGACGAGGTCAGGTGCCTGTTCGTGGAGCGGCTGACGCCGGAGGAGCTCGACGCGTTCGCCGCCGTCTCCGCCAAACTCCTCAGCGCGCTGGAGGCGGACCGGTCCGGCGCCCGCTGACCGCTCAGGGGAGCAGCGGGAGGCGGCCGACGATCTTGTCGACCTTGTTGCGCGGGCCGACGACGCTGACCGCGTAATACTCGATGTCCTCGGGAGCGGTCTCCTTCACGGTGGCGAGGTAGTCGGCGTAGACGCGGGTGTGCTGGGCCGCGGCCGGCATGTCGGCCACGTGGCAGGTGTCGGCGGCGGCGGCCTTGGCCCTGATCGTGCGCAGCGTGGCCGCGTCGGCGGCCAGCACCGAGCAGCCCGCCCAGGGCAGGCCGGGGTGGGCGGCGCCGCTCGCGTCGATCGCGTCGTCGCCCAGCAGGCCGGTGACCGCCGATGAGGTGGCCGCCGCGACGCACACGGCCGCGTTGACGGCCCGGCCGGCGGGCAGGGCGTCGTTGACGACGATCACCCACTTCAGGCGGGCCGCCCTCGTCGGGGCGGTGGGGTCGATCTCGTCCGGCGCGAAGCCGACGGTGCTGCCGTCTGACATGGCGAAATCCCTTGTTCGTTCATACGGAACCAATGGGTTACGGTATTCATCGATGCGTTAGAGCAGCAAGCAATCCGTACATGTATCGGAGAAGGCGGGTTTTCGGCGGCCATGGACGAACTTGATAAGGCGATTGTCCGCGAACTGCAGTCAGATGCACGGATGACCAACCGCGACCTCGCGGCGGCCGTGGGCGTCTCACCGACCACGGCGCTCGACCGTACGCGGGCGCTGCGCCAGCGGCAGGTCATCCGAGGCGCGCTCCTCGACGTCGACCTCGCCGCGATCGGCCGCCCGGTGCAGGCCCTCATCGCCATCCGCGTACGCCCGCCGTCCCGGCGCAACATCGAGGGCTTCCGCAACTGGGTCAGCCGCCTGCCCGACACGCTCGGCGTCTATGTGACGGCCGGGACGGAGGACTTCATCCTGCACGTGGCGGTGCCCGACAACAACAGCCTGTACGCGTTCGTCATCGACAAGCTCACCGAGCGGCCCGAGGTGGCCGACGTGCGCACCTCGATCGTCTACGAGCACATCCGCAACAACCGGATCGCCCCAGCGAACTGACCCGCCCTTCGACGGGTCAGGCGCTCTCCCCCACGCTGCGCTCGTGCCACTCCGCCAGCGCGACCAGCAACCCGTCGGCGGCGCCGCCGAACATCGCGCTCAACTCCTCGGCGCTGACCGCCACCACCACGTGATCGAGCAGGTCGGCACGGAGCTTGGCGGCCCTGGTGTCGCCCGCGCCGTCGGGGTCGAAGGCGGTGGCCGCGAGATAGAGGCCGCCCACGCCCGCCGCGGAGGCGGTCTGGCGAGCCTGCGTGCCGAGCACGGCGGCGGGGTCGGCGGGCACGGCGGGCAGCACTGGCCGGCCGTCGCGCAGCAACAACGTCAGCGGCCTGGCCGGCGCCTGCTCACCCACTTCGCCGTCCGGCACGAGCACGCCGCCGTCGTCGCGGCGCGCCACGTCACGCGGACGCGCCCAGGGCAACCCCCTGGCCTGGTCGTCCGCACCCGCCCGGCTGAACAGGCGGCCATCGGCGTCGACCACGAGGTCACCGGGCTGCCAGCGCTCGCCGTCGAGTGGTGTGTGCACGTTCGTCATGGTGAGCACGGTACGCGGCGGCTGTGACAAATGATCGAGGAGGGCGGGCACCGCGGCCCCGCTGCGCTAGCGTAGGGCCTCGAAGCGCCGGAACGCCTGGTCCGCGAGGTCTCCGGCCGCGTGAGCCCGACGGAGGCACCCCCATGCACGACGACTACGGCGGCCTCGAAGGCGGGGTGGCCCCGTGACGCGCCGGCCTGCGCTGGCGGGCCGTGGCCGGCATCCCGCCGTGGTGATCGCGGCCGGGTTCGGCTCGGCGGTGCTGATCGGCACCGCGCTGCTCGCCACGCCGATGGCGACGGCCTCGGACGAGGGCGACTGGATCACCGCGTTCTTCACCGCCACCTCGGCCGTCTGCCTGACCGGGCTGGTGGTGGTCGACACCGCCTCGCACTGGTCGGTGTTCGGCCAGGTGGTGATCACCGTGCTCTTCCAGGTGGGCGGGCTCGGCATCATGACGCTCGCCACGCTCGTCATGGTGATCCTCTCCGGCCGCATCGGGCTGCGGGCACGGCTGTCGGCGCAGCTGGAGACCAAGTCGGTGGTGGCCGCCGACCTGCGTCAGGTGCTGGCCAAGGTGGTGATGTTCACGCTGGTGTGCGAGGCGGCGGTCGCCGCGGTCCTCACCGCACGCTTCGTCACCGGCTACGGCGAGCCGCTCGGCAGGGCGCTGTGGCTGGGCGTCTTCCACGGCGTGTCGGCGTTCAACAACGCCGGCTTCGCCCTGTGGCCGGACAACCTGATGCGGTTCGTCACCGATCCGTGGATCTGCCTGACCATCGCCGCCGCGGTCATCGTCGGCGGTCTCGGCTATCCGGTCGTCTTCGAGCTGCTGCGCACGTGGCGGCACCCGCGCCGCTGGTCGGTGCTGACCCGCGTCACGGTCGGCCTGAGCGTGCTGCTCATCGGCGGGGGCACGCTCGCGTTCCTGATGACCGAGTGGCGCAACCCGGCCACGATGGGCCCGCTCGACGACTCGGGCAAGCTGCTCGCCGCGTTCTTCGCCGCCGTCATGCCGCGCTCGGGCGGCTTCAACACGCTCGACGTCAGCCAGATGTACCCGTCCTCCTGGCTCGTCACCGACATCCTGATGTTCATCGGCGGCGGCAGCGCGGGCACGGCGGGCGGCATCAAGGTCACCACGTTCGGCTTCCTGGTGTTCATGATCTGGTCGGAGCTGCGCGGCGAGACGCACGTCAACATCGGGCACCGGCGGCTGCCCGCGTCCACCCAGCGGCAGGCGCTGTCCATCACGCTGCTCGGCGTCATCCTGGTGGCGTTGTCCACCTGGCTGCTGCTCATCATCAGCGGACACGACCTCGACCGGGTGCTGTTCGAGGTGATCTCGGCCTTCGCCACCAACGGCCTGTCGACCGGCATCACCACCGACATCTCCGTGGCCGGTCACGTGCTGCTGAGCCTGCTGATGTTCGTGGGCCGCATCGGGCCGCTCACGCTGGGCTCGGCGCTCGCGTTGAAGCAGCGTACGCGCCGGTACGAGCTGCCTGAAGAGCGCGTCATCATCGGCTGAGCCGCGCCGGGACGAATGCGTTCGTCTCTTCGGGTAGAGGGGTGATCCAAACACCTAGGAAGGCCCCCCAAGATGAACACTTCGCGCACCACAGCAAACCGCACTCCGCTGCAGCTCGCCGCGCTGGTCACCGGCGTGGTGTTCCTGCTGGTCGGCGTGCTCGGGTTCGTCCCGGGCGTGACCACCAACTACGACGACCTGCAGTTCGCGGGTCACCACTCCGACGCGATGCTGCTCGGCGTCTTCCAGGTCTCGATCCTGCACAACATCGTCCACCTGCTGTTCGGCATCGCGGGCGTGCTGCTGGCCAGGACGTGGAGCGGCGCGCGCGCCTTCCTCATCGGCGGCGGCGTCATCTACCTGGTGCTCTGGCTGTACGGCCTGCTCATCACGCACGACAGCCCGGCCAACTTCGTGCCGCTGAACACCGCCGACAACTGGCTGCACCTCATCCTCGGCATCGGCATGACCGGCCTGGGCGTGCTGCTCAGCCGCCGGACCGCCGTCACCCGCTGACCTGTCGTTTGCCCGGCCACGCGCCGGGCAGCCGACCCGTCCCTGCTGAAGGACACAGGGCAGAACGAGACGGGAGGCCTCGATGGAGGACGTGGGCGCGGCGTGCGAGCGGGTGGCGCGGCAGGCCCTCGGCCTGACCGACCTGCGGCCCGGTCAGCTCGGCGCGATGAGTGCGCTGGCGCGCGGCAGGGACGTGCTGGTCGTGATGCCGACCGGGGCCGGCAAGTCCGCGATCTACCAGGTGCCCGCGCTGCTGCTGCCCGGCCCCACCGTCGTGGTCTCCCCACTCATCGCCCTCCAGCGCGACCAGGTCGAGGCGCTGCGTGAGCGGGACGAGGAGGCGGTGAGCCTCGACGCCGGCACCTCGGCGGGACGGCGGCGCACCGCGTTCGAGTCGCTGCGCGCCGGGGAGACGGAGTTCCTGTTCTGTGCTCCGGAGCAGCTCGCCAAGCCGGACGTCGTCCGCGACCTGGCCGCCGCGAAGCCGTCGCTGCTGGTCGTGGACGAGGCGCACCTGATCTCCTCGTGGGGTCACGACTTCCGGCCCGACTACCTGCGGCTGGGGCAGGTCGCCGAGGCTCTCGGCCGGCCGGCGATCGCCGCGCTGACCGCCACCGCCGCACCGCCCGTGCGGGCGGAGATCGCCGAGCGGCTGGGGCTGCGGGATCCGGTGGAGATCGTGCAGGGGTTCGACCGGCCCAACATCTCGCTCACCGTCCGCAGGATGATGGACGACCCCGCCGCCGACATCGTCTCCGCCGTCGCGGCCGAGACCGGGCCCGGCATCGTCTACACGGCCGTACGCAAGCAGACCACCCGCCTGAGCGAGCTGCTCGGTGAGGCCGGGGTGCGGGCGGCGGCCTACCACGCCGGGCTGCGGCGCTCCGAGCGCGACGAGGTGCACGGCAGGTTCATGTCAGGGGACGTGGACGTGGTGGTGGCGACCAGCGCGTTCGGCATGGGCATCGACAAGCCGGACGTGCGGTTCGTCGTCCATGCCGAGGTGCCCGGGTCGCCTGACGCCTACTACCAGGAGATCGGCAGGGCCGGGCGGGACGGTGAGCGGGCCTCGGCGACGCTGTTCTATCGTCCCGAGAACCTGGGCTTGCAGCGTTACTTCACCGGGTCCGTACCGGACGCCGAGGTGCTGGCCAGGGTGGCGCGGGCCGTGGCGGAGGGCGGCGCGTGCGACCGGCGTGCACTGCGTGAGCGGGCCGACGTGTCGGCGCGCCGCCTGACGACGCTGCTCGACCTGCTGGAACGGGCCGGCGCCGTCCGCGTCGGCACCCGCCGCGTCGAGCCCGCGCCCGGCGCGCCCGCGCCTGAAGAGGCCGCCGAGCTGGCGGTGGAGCTGGCCGAGCGGCGGCGGGACGTGGAGCGTACCCGGCTGGAGATGATGCGCCGCTACGCCGAGACCGATGACTGCCGTCGGCGGTTCCTGCTCGGCTACTTCGGCGAGCAGGTCGCCGACGCGTGCGGCAACTGCGACACTTGCCTGGCCGGCACCGCCGACCGGCAGGTGGAGGAGGAGAGCGGGCCGTTCGCCGCCCACGCCAGGGTCGAGCACCGTACGTGGGGGCCCGGCGAGGTCATCCAGCGCGGCGAGGACCGCCTGACGGTCCTGTTCGACACGGCCGGCTACCGAGAACTGCAACTCGACACCGTCCTCGACCAAGACCTCCTCATCGAACCCCCAACCCCCTGACCGCCCCCTGAACGGCCACGGCGGTGCCCGGCTCCCACCCATACGACCCCTGGGCCCTGACCGCCGCCGCTGCCGGCCTGTCCGGCCGGCGGCGGGGCCGGAGGGGGCTGTCAGGTGAGGGCGGGTTCGAGGTGGCCGGTGTCGTGGATGTACGTGGGCTCTTGCGGCTTTTCAGCCGCCTTGCTGGCGTTGAGGCGGTTCATCAGTTTGGTGAGCATCATGCCGTACACCACGTGGCCGGCGATCATGACGGCCGGGCGGCCGGGGCGGTCCTCCGTGGCGGCGGGGAGGATGTTCATGCCGGGCACCCAGCCCTGGTAGCTGGCGGCCCAGATGGCCAGGCCGTAGCCGATGCCGGCGATCGACGGGGCCTGGCCGCGGGCGAGCAGGCCGTACAGGGAGCCGGCGGCGGCCCCGAAGCCGAAGTGGGCGAGCGCGCCCGCGGCGCCCTCGCCGGACTTCGGCCGGTGCTTGTGGCCCGGGAGCATCGCGCGGGCGATCCGCTTGGGCGGCTGGTCGGGCATGAGGCCCATCCGGCTGCCGGCCAGCATGACCCCGCTCATCGCGGCGGTGGCGAGGACGCCGCTCACGGCGCCCTTCATGAGAGCTCGCATCATGCAAGCCGGTTGCCCGAGAGAAGGCAGGGGAAACGCCCGCCGGGAGGCGGGCGCGCCCCCCAGGTCAGCTCTCCTTGGCCAGCGCGCCGCGACCCGCGCTGAGGTGCACGACGTTCCCGTCGATCCTGGCCACCTGGTCGGGGGTGACGTACAGGTCGCGGGAGAACAGCCCCTTGGCATCCACCTTGACGAAACCCGTACGCACCAGCCGGGCCGCGAGCGCGGGCGGCAGGTCAGGCTCGGGGTCGGTGAAGACGTCGGCCAGGATCGGCACGACACCGGGCCGCGGGTCGGACTCCTGGCCCTCGGTGGTCGCGGCCGCCGGGTCGCCCAGCTTGACGAACTCCACCGTCCCCAGCTCCTTGCCGTCGCTGTCGACGACCTTCATCCCGGACTGCACCTGATCGATCACCGGCTCCTGGTAGGCGTGCACGGCACCGCTCCTCTCCTGTGGGTCAGAGGCGGTACGCCTACCCAGAAAGAGCCCGGACAGCGGCCCGGCACCCGCGAACCTGGCGTTTACCGGCCGCTGGAGTCGCAGCCCGGCGCGGATGGCGATTTTGGCGGGGCTTGGCAGCGCCGTGCCGCGGGTCCCGCCGACACTGGAGGAGGTGCACCAAGGCCGGTGGCGGCCGTGGCGACCAGGCTTGGGGGTAACCGTGTCGATGTTCTGGGATCTCAAGCACCGGCTGAACGCGGCGGTCAACGCCCACGACATGCCGCTCATCCTCAGCTGCTACAGCGAGGACGCCGTCTACGTCACCCCTGGCGGCGTCGCCGAGGGACACGACCAGATCGAGTGGATGTACCAGCAGACGTTCCAGGGCTTTCCCGACTGGCACGCGGCGGCCTGGTTCGAGCTGGGCGACTGCGACAACCCGGCCGTCACCGAGTGGACCTACACCGGCACCCACAACGGCACCCTGCTGATGCCCGGCGGCCGGGAGATCGAGCCGACGGGCCGATTCATCTCGGTGAGGGCGACCTGCACCAGCTTCGTCAAGGACGGGAAGATCTGTACGCACCGGGAGTACTACGACCAGCTGGAGCTCTACAGCCAGCTCGGCTTCGGCCTGCTGGAGCTGGAGCGGATGCCCGCGTGACGGGTTCAGGCCCGTTCGGCGAACTGCTGCCGTCCGACGACGCCGAGCAGCCGCAGCTTCTCGTGCCCCTCGGTACGCGGCGGCGCCGTGAGCACCAGCAGCGCCTGCGCCTGGTCCTCGGTGAACAGCACCTGGCAGTCCACCTCGATCTCGCCCAGCTCGGGATGGACGAGCACCTTGTGGTCCTCGAACCGCTTGGCCACCTCGTGCCGCTCCCACAACTGAGCGAACTCGGCGCTCTCCCTGCTCAGCGCCCGCACCAGCTCGCCCGCCTGCGAGCGCGGCCCCCGTACGCCGTGGGCGGCGCGCAGGTTCGCGACCAGGGAACGGCTCTGCCGGCCGTGGTCGCTCTCCGGGTAGCAGCGCCGCGCGGCGGGGTCGGTGAACCAGCGGTAGACGTCGTAGCGGGCCAGGCCCGCGTAGTGCGACTTGTCGCCGAACAACGCCTCGGCCATCCGGTTCTGCACCAGCGTCTCCCCCAGGTCGGACACGATGAGCGCCGGCGTGTCGGACAGGCGGTCCAGCACCCGCAGCAGCGGCGGCGCGACGTGCGTCACGGCCGACAGTGACGCGGGGGCGTTGTGGCCGCAGATCTGGAACAGGTAGCCGCGCTCGTCGTCGGTCAGCCGCAGCGCCCGCGCCAGCGAGGCCAGCATCTGCACGCTCGGCTGCGGGCTGCGCTGCTGCTCCAGCCGGGTGTAGTAGTCGGTGGACATCACCGCGAGCGCCGCCACCTCCTCGCGCCGCAGCCCAGGCGCCCGGCGTCGCGCTCCGGGCGGGAGCCCGACGTCCTCGGGGCGGAGGGCTTCGCGGCGGCGGCGCAGGAAGTCCGCCAGGGCTGCACGATCCATATACCCCATTATGTGCACGCTCGGCGCGCGAACCAGGGATCGGCGATCCCCCGATGACCGGTCTCTGCACCCGCGCCGCCCGCCGGGCCACGCTGGGAGCATGCAGATCTCAGGGAACACCATCTTCATCCCCGGGGCGACGAGCGGCATCGGGCTCGCGCTCGCCCTCGCCCTGCGCGACAAGGGCAACACCGTGATCGTGGGCGGGCGGCGTACCGAACTGCTGGAGCGGATCGCCGCCGAGCACCCCGGCGTGGACACCGTCACCGTCGACACCGCCGACCCCGCGAGCATCCAGGCCGCCGCGGAGCAGGTCCTCGCCCGGCACCCCGGCCTGAACGTGCTGATCGCGATGGCCGGCATCATGCGGGTCGAGGACTGGCGCAAGCCCGAGTCGTTCCTCGCCTCCGCCGAGTCCGTCGTGACGACGAACGTGCTCGGGCCGATCCGGCTCATCGCCGCGTTCATCGAGCACCTGCAGACGCGGCCCGACGCGGCCATCGTCACCGTGTCCTCGGGGCTGGCGTTCACCCCGCTCACCGTCACGCCCAGCTACAACGCCTCCAAGGCGGCGATCCACATGCTGAGCGAGTCGATCCGGCTGCAGCTGGAGGGCACGAGCGTACGGGTGGTGGAGCTCGTCCCGCCCGCCGTGCGCACCGCGCTGCTGCCCGGGCACGAGGAGAACGAGCACGCGATGCCGCTGGACGAGTACGTGACCGAGACCATGGCGCTGCTGGAGAGCCGGCCGGACGCGAAGGAGATCCAGGTCGAGCGGGTCAAGTTCCTCCGCTACAGCGAGGTCCGCGGCGACTACGACCAGGTGGTGTCCGTCCTGAACGCCACCGACCCCCACGGCGACTGAGCACGAGTCAGCCGACGATGAATCTGAGCTCGATCAGGTCCTTGTCGCCGATGTCGGAGAAGTTGGCGATCTTGACTTCGCTCAGCTTCAGAGGGCTCTGGGTGAGGACGGTGAGCTGGCAGCCGCCGCCGTCCTCGTAGTCGTCGCCGCAGTCCTCCTTGGGTCGGGCGAAGTTCACGGAGCGGACGGTGGGGCGGGTTCTCAGCCATTCGACGACGGTGTCGACCAGGACGCCCACGTCGCACTTGTCCTGCTCGGTGACGTACTCCTTCTCGCACAGGGTCGCCGACACCTCCACGGTGCTCTCCTCCCCCTCCTGGAAGTGGACCGACTCGCCCGGGATCGTGCCGAGGCCCGCCAGCAGGTCCATGTTGGCCGCGTAGCGCTCCTGTTCCTGGCTCTCCTGGAGGGCCTCGCGGATCTGGACCGCCGCGGCCACCGCGACGAGGAGCGCCACGGCGGCGCCGGCGCCCACGAGCAGGCGGCGGAGCAGCCGGAGCCGGCCTGACCTGGGCGGGCGTCCAGGCTTGTCGGGGGGCGGTGGGTCGGCGGGCAGGCGGAGGGTGGCGGGGCCTGGTGGCGTGCGGTCCTCGGCGACGGCGGCGAGGTGCGCGCGGACATCGTGGGCGGCCGGCCGGTGCGCGGGGTCGCGGCGCAGCAGCGCCATGAGCACCGGCTCCAGGGGACCGGCCTTGGCGGGCGGTGCGGGGTCGCGGGTGGCGACGGCGACGAAGACCGCCCCGGCGCTCGCGCCGTCGTACGGGGGACGCCCCTCCACGGCGGTGTAGAGCGTCGCGCCGAGCGACCACAGGTCGGAGACAGGCGTGGCCGGCCGGCCCAGCACCTGCTCGGGCGCCATGTACGCGGGCGTTCCGAGGATCGCGCCCGTGCCGGTCAGCGTGACGTCACCCTCGACGGCCGCGATGCCGAAGTCGGTCAGGACGACCCGCTCGCCCTCCAGCAGGACATTGGCCGGCTTGATGTCGCGGTGCGTGATGCCCGCCTGGTGGGCCGCGCACAGGGCGTCCAGCACCTGGAACCCGATCCGCGCGGCCCGCGCGGGCGGCAGCGGCCCCTGTGCCGCCAGCAGGTCCTGTAAGGAGCGCCCGCGCACCAGCTCCATGATGATCCACGGCCGGCCGTCGGCGCCGGTGACGTGATCGTGCACGGTGACGATGCCGGGATGCTTGAGCCGCGCGGCGGCGCGCGCCTCGCGGTCGAGCCTGGCGATCCAGTGCGCCCGTTCGGCGTCGTCGAGCTGCTCGGGCAGGAACAGCTCCTTGGCCGCCACCTCACGGCCGAGCTGCTCGTCGCGGGCGGCCCAGACGGCTCCCATCCCGCCGCGGCCCAGCAGGCCGGTCAGCCGGTAGCGGCCGGCGAGCAGGCTCCCGTCCGCCGCCCTCCGCGTGTCCTCCCGCCGCACACCCTCCACCGCCGGCACCCCTCACGTCGTGTCCTGTGATGGACAGCGATCATCTCAGAGCGAGCGGGTCGCGCGCACGGGCCCGGGCCCGCCGTGGTGCGGAGCCCGGGGCCGCCGGTCAGCGGTTGGCGGCGAGACTGTGGACCGGGTGCTCGCCCTCGGTCTGCAGCCGGTACTCGCGGCCGTTCTTGGCGCGGTTGTCGTCGATGACCCGCTCCGAGGGGGCCTTCTCGCCGCCCATGAGCGCTTCCTGCATCTTCTCGAAGCGCTCGTGGGCCTCCTGGACGTAGCCGGTGCCCAGGGTCGTGTAGTCGATCTGGGTGGCCAGCAGCTCGCGCAGGTAGGCCTTGTTCGGCTCGAACGTGACCGGGGCCGGCAGCTCGGGCGCCAGCACCTCCTCCGGGTCGCGGCCGTCGAACCGCTTGAACATCTCCACGGCCAGCCGCAGGTGCTCCAGCTCCATGTTGAGGTGGAGCTCCCAGATGTTCTTCACCTTGGGGTCGGACTCGGTCTCCATGAACGAGTGGTACAGGTAGCACTCGTTGTACTCGTGGTTCATGAGCATCTCCCACCAGCTCTCGCCGGGGTCGACGAGCGACTCGTAGTGGGTGACGTGCTCCTCCTCGATGAGGCCGATCTCCTGGTAGAGCTGGCGGGCGATCGGCTCCATGTAGGTGGGGCCGACGTTCATGTAGAAGTTCATGGTCTGCTGCTCGGCCGCCATGATCGTCAGGGCGTGCAGCTTGGACATCGGCGCGGCGGTGGAGCGGTCATAGGGCTCGCGCACGTTGTCGATCGGGTTGCGGTGGTGCATGAACGTCGGCCGGCCCGGCATGACCTCGGTGAGCTGGTCGACGATCTTCTCCGCCTTGCGGTGCTCGATCATCTCGTACAGGTTGGCGTAGCGGTAGAGGTGGTCGAAGTCCTCCAGGACGCCGAACTGGTACGCCTGCTGGAGGTAGGGGTCGGGCTCCATGCGTGCCACCCAGGCGGTGAGGTCCACCGCGACCTGCTCGTACGCGATCGTCGTCTCCAGCACCGAGGCGAGACCGGGCAGCAGCCAGTTGACCACCTTCTGCTGCTGCGCCTCGATGTAGCGGACCCGGGCCAGCTGCTGCTTGATCTCCACGTCGGGGCAGTGCCGGGCCAGGTGGTGGCTGAACATGATCGCCTCGACCTCGATGCCGTTCATCGTGATGATGCGGCACCGCGTGTACGGGTCGGCGTGGTCGGGATCGGTCGGCGTGACGTTCAGCTCCCGCCAGTTGCGCAGCTGCTTGTCCAGCGGGATGCCCCGCTCCTGCAGTGGGTTGAAGGTCATGTGCGTGCGCTCCTTCGCGCTGGGTTCGAGTGAGCAAACGTGGCTTGCCCGGGCTACCCGAGGGCTTCCCGGCGCAATCTCTGCGCGCGCCCCGCTGAACCTCCGCGTTCGGTAATGATGCCCGGATACGGCCGGTACGGACGATCCTTGGCCCGCGCCGGATGATCCCTTGACGGGCGGCGGGGCACGTCCACCCCCGGACTCACCGCCACGGGAAGACCGCTACGGGAAGACAGGGCGTGGAAGGGACGACAGGTAGGGCAGTCAGGCCGGCCCGCGCGCTCGGCGCGCTGTCGTTGCTCGCCATGACGGCCGTGCAGGTGGTGTCGGGGCTGGACGCGCGGCCCCACCGGTACGTCACGGTCATCGTGGCGCTGCTCGCGGCGTCCGCGGTCGCCTTCGCGGCGGAGACCTGGGGGGCACGCAGGGCGGTGCGCGCCTTCGGGGCGGCGGTGCTGACCGGGTACGCGGCCGAGCTGGTCGGCGTGCTGACCGGGTTCCCGTTCGGCTCCTACCGGTACACGGACGTGCTGTGGCCGCAGATCGGCGGCGTTCCCCTGGTGGTGACGCTGGCCTGGGGCGGCATGGGGCTGGCGGCGTACGCGGTGGGCGCGGCGCTCGCGACCGGCTGGGGCCGCGTGTGCGCGGGGGCGGGCGCGCTGACGGCGTGGGACCTGTTCCTCGACCCGCAGATGGTCAGGCTCGGGCTGTGGACGTGGGCCGAGGACGGCTTCTACCGCGGCATCCCGCTCACCAACTTCGCCGGCTGGCTGCTGGTGTCGGCGCTGGTCATGCTCGCCATCGGGCGCGTGGCCGGCGACCCGCCGCCGGTCGGCGGGCTGCTCGTGCTCTACACGGTCATGGCGGTGATGGAGACGGTCGCGTTCGCGGCGGTGTTCGTCCCCGCCGACCCGCTGGTGGCGGCGGCCGGCGGGCTCGCGATGGGCGCGTTCGCCGCGCCCGCCTGGAGGCGGTCATGGCAGAGGTGACGGTGATCGGCGGCGGCGTGGGCGGCATGGTGTGCGCGCTGCTGCTGGCCAGGCAGGGCCACGAGGTCCGCCTGTACGAGCAGTCGTCACGGCTCGGCGGCAAGCTGGCCGAGCACCGCAGGGACGGCTTCACCTTCTCGCTCGGCCCTTCGCTGCTCACCATGCCCGGTCTCTTCCGCGAGCTGGGGCTGCGGCGGGAGCTGGTCGAGCCGGAGCCGCTGTGCCGCTACCGGTTCGCCGACGGGAGCCTGCTGGACGCGCGCCGGGACCCCGCGCTGATGGCCGCCGCCGTGGACCGGCTGGCGCCCGGCGAGGGACGGGCGTGGCACGCCTTCCACGACTGGGCCCAGGGCTGCCTGCGCGCGGCCGGCCGCACGGTCTTCGCCGGACCGCTGATCCGGTCGCGCGGCGGCGGGCGGCCGGGCGGGGAGGCAAGGCTGTCCGACCTGATGGCGGTGGCGCCGGGGCGGACGCTGGACGGGCTGGCCCGCCGCTTCTTCCGCGATCCCCGCCTGCGCCAGTACGTCGGCCGCTACGCCACCTACGCCGGGTCGAGCCCGTACCGCGCGCCCGCCGCGCTGGGCTGCGTACCGGCGCTGGAGCACGGGCAGGGCGTCTGGTACGCGCCTGGCGGCCTCGCCCGGCTGGCCGACGACCTGGTCCTGCTGCTCAAGGCCGCGGGGGTGCAGGTGTTCCTGTCGGAGCCGGTCGCCGCCGTCGAGACGTCGGGCTCCCGCGTCACGGGGGTGCGGCTGGCGAGCGGGCGGCGGGTGCGGGCGGACGTCGTGGTGGCCAACACCGACGCCGCCGCCCTGTACGGAAACCTGCTGCCGGACCGCCGCCGGCTGCGCGGCATCGCCCGGCTCGGCCTGTCGTCGTCGGCGCTGCTGGTGCTGGCCGGGGTGGAGGGCCGCACGCCCGGGCTGCCCCACCACTCGGTGCTGTTCTCGGGCGACTACGAGCGGGAGTTCGCCGACATCTTCGACCGCCGGGTGCCGCCTCGGGATCCGACCATCTACGTCGGCTGCTCGGCGGTGGACGACGCCTCCCAGGCGCCCTCGGGCTGCGAGAACTGGACGCTGCTCGTCAACGTCCCCGCCCGCAACCCGGCGCGCTGGCCGATGCGGGTGGACGCGTACCGGGACCTGGTCTTCGAACGGCTGGCCGAGCGCGGCCACGACCTGTCCGGCCGGCTGCGGTTCGCCGACGTGTTCACCCCGGCGGACCTGCGTGACCGTTACGGCGCGTGGGGCGGCGCCATCTACGGCAGCGCCCACCACGGCCGCCTCGCCCCTTTTCGCCGTCCCGCCAACCGCGGCCCCCGGCGCGGCCTGTATCTGGTCGGCGGCTCCACCCATCCCGGCGGCGGCCTGCCGATGGTGACGATGGGCGCGAGAATCGTCGCCGGCCTGGTCGCCCACGACTTCCCAGGAAGCACGCGAGCCTGCGCCGGCCCGGCCGCTCAGGGCGGGCGATGAGGGCGCTCACCGCCGAGCCGCCTCGACGGCGGATGAGCAGGGCGCTCGGCGTCGCGCAGGCGGTCGCCGGGGCTGTTGTCGCGGTGCGGCTCGCGCGGGGGCGGCGGCGGGTGGCGGCGCTCGCCCCGGTCACCAAGGCCGCTGGGACGATCTCCGTGGTGGTGCCGGCGCGCGATGAGGAAGAGCGCATCGGGCCGTGTCTGCGGGCCGCGCTCGCCGACCCGGCCGTGTCCGAGGTGATCGTGGTGGACGACGGCTCACGGGACGGCACCGCGAAGGTGGCCGCCGCGCTGGGCGCCGAGGTGATCGCTGGGGCGCCGCTGCCGGACGGGTGGGTGGGCAAGCAGTGGGCGCTGCGCCAGGGCGTGTCCGCCGCCACCGGCGCGGTCGTGGTCACGCTGGACGCCGACGCGCGGCCGGCGCCTGGGCTGTTCGGGGCGATGGCGGCCGCGCTCGAACGGTACGACCTGGTGAGCGCAGGTCCCCGGTTCGTCTGCGACGGGGTGCTGGAGCAGGCGCTGCACGCGTCGATGCTGGCGACGCTGGTCTACCGGTTCGGCCCCGTCGGGCCGGCGACCCCGCCACCGCCGCATCGCGCCGTCGCGAACGGCCAGTGCATGGCCTTCCGTCGCGGCCAGCTGGCCGCCGTGGACGCCTTCGCCCTCGTACGCGACCGCATGACCGACGACGTGGCCCTGGCCCGCTGCCTGGCCCGCCGCGGCTGGTCGGTGGGGTTCCTGGACGCGGGCGCGCTGCTGGAGGTGGACATGCACGACTCGGTCGCCGAGCTGTGGCGGGAGTGGGGACGCTCGCTGCCGCTGCGCGACGTGACCGGCCCGGCGTGGCAGGCGGCCGACCTGGCCGTCCTCTGGCTGACCTGCGCGCTGCCCGCGCTGCGGGTGATCGCGGGCCGCCCGACCGGCCTGGACGCCGGGTTGCTGGCGATGCGCATACTGCTGGCGTACGCGCTGCGCGGCAGCTACCGGGGCCCGGGCGCGGGCCTGCTGCTGTCGCCGCTGCTCGACCCGGCCGCCGCGGCCCGGCTGACGCAGGCGACGCTCCGCCCGGTCCGTACGTGGCGCGGCCGCACGTACCCCAAGCTCACCGGCGACGCCGGGCGAGTGCGGCCTGAGCGAAGCGCAGCCCGATGAGGCACATCAGCCCACCGGTCGCCGCCACCATCTCGACGGGCGCGAACAGCAGCTGCAGCGCCGGCACCCCGAACACCGCCACCCGCGCCCCCACCGCGAACGACCGCGCCGCCCACCCCGCCACCACCAGCACCACGAGCCCCAGCAGGAACGCCGCAGGACAGATGACCGCCACCCCACCCGCGAAGGTCAGGATCGACCGCCCGCCACGGAACCCGGCGAACACCGGCCACGCGTGCCCCGCCATCGCCGCCGCCGTGGCGAGGTACACCGGCACCACGCCGGCCCCCGTGACCGTGCCGACCCCGGTGACGTGGGCCCCGCTGACCAGGAGCGCGACCAGCGCGGCCAGCGTCCCCTTCAAGGTGTCCCCGGCGAACACCGGCACCGCCGCCCGCCGCCCGAGCTGCTCCTTGACGTTCCAGTACCCGGGGTTGCGGTCGCCAGAGCGGCGTGGATCGACGCCGTGCCCGCGCGCCACCAGCACCGCGACCGGCACAGAGCCGAGCAGGTAACCGGCGATGACCGCCACCAGCGCCTCACCCATCGCGTCGTTCCACCTCGTCCGCTACGCCGACGCGGGCGCGATGAGCCACATGGCCTTCGACCGGCCGCTGCTGCGCGCCGCCCCGGGGCTGCGGTTCTGGCGGCTGCTCGGGACGGGACGCGGGCGGGCCATGTCGCTCGGCGCGGACCTGCGGCGGTGGGCGCTGTTCGCGGTCTGGCGCGGGGAGGCGGATCTGGAGGCGTTCCTGCGGACGTCCCCGATCGCCGCCCGCTGGCGGCAGGAGGCGCGCGAGCGCTGGCAGGTTCGGCTGGCCCCGCTGTCCTCCCGGGGCACCTGGTCCGGCCACGACCCGTTCCCCGCCACCGATCAGGCCGCTAGGAGCGGCGGGGCGGTGGCGGTGCTCACCCGGGCGTCGATCAGGCCCCGGCGCCTGGTCGCGTTCTACCGGTCGGTGCCGCCGGTCGAGGAGCTGCTGCGGTGGCAGGACGGCTGCCTGGCCTCGATCGGCATGGGCGAGTGGCCGGTGGCCAGGCAGGCGACGTTCTCGCTGTGGCGGGACGCGGACGCCATGCGCGCCTTCGCCTACCGCGACGCCGCCCACCGCCGGGTCATCGACCAGGTACGCGCCCACGACTGGTACGCGGAAGAGCTGTTCGCCCGCTTCACCCCTTACGCCAGTGAAGGCGTCTGGGACGGCACCGACCCGCTGCGTCCTCCGTGAGGCGGTCATGGGACCGGCTCACGCGCTGTGCTGTCGTGCCGGGCCAGGTCACGGGCGACGACGCAGGCGCGGGCGATGGTGGCAGGAGGTGAGGAGCCGTGGGCGACGACGACCGTACCGCGCAGCCCCAGCAGGGCCGCGCCGCCGTGGGTCTCGGGGTCGTAGCGGCGGGCCACCTCGGCCAGCCGGTCGGGGGACGCGATGCCCGCCTCGGCGACCATGGCCAGCGTCGTGCGTACGCACCCTTCGACGTTCTTCAGCAGCACGTTGCCGGTGAAGCCGTCGGTGACGATCACGTCCACGACGCCCGCCAGCACGTCATGGCCTTCGATGTTGCCGTGCAGGCGCAGCGGAAGGCCGGCCAGCAGCTCCTCGGCGCGGCGGGTCAGCCGGTTGCCCTTGCCCGGCTCGGCGCCGATCGACAGCAGCCCCACCAGCGGGTCGGGACGTCCGAGCACGGCCCGCGCGTATCCCGCGCCCAGCAGGGCGAACTGGGCCACCATCGCCGGGCTCGGGTCGGCGGTCGCGCCCGCGTCCACCAGCACGCTCCCGCCGCCGCGCAGCGCGGGCAGCACCACGGCGAGCGCGGGCCGCAGCACGCCGGGGGCGCGGCCGATGCCGCGTACCGCGCAGGAGACGGCCGCCCCGGTGGACCCCGCCGTCACGAACGCGCCGCCCTCGCCCCGTCCGACCAGCGCGCAGCCCACGGCGAGGCTCGACCGGGTCAGCGCGGCGGCCCCTGCCCCGCTCTCGGCCATCGGCACCGCCTCGTCGGCGTGCGCGACCGGCAGCTCGCCGTGCGCCCCATGCCTGCGCAGCTCCGCGTCGACGACGTCGCTCGCCCCGACCAGCACGACCGGCACCCCGTGCTCGCGCCACGCCAGCAGGGCCCCTTCGACCGTCGCGACGGGCCCGTGATCGCCGCCCATCGCGTCGAGCACCACCAGCGGGCTCATGGGAGCATCACCTGGACGCGGCGTTCGGCGCGGGCGGCCCCGGCGGAGGCCAGGAGGTGGCGGGCGAAGATCGCGGCCTTGCGGTGGCCGGGGACGCGGACGCGGGCCGCCAGCACCTCGTACGATCGTCGCTCGATCTCGTCCAGGATGCCGCCGTAGAGCTCGAAGGCGGCCCGCACGCACGGTCGTGACGACGCCGTGAGCAGGCCGATCCCCTGGGCGGCGGCGCGGTAGTGGTCTCGGGCGCGCTCCGCCTCGTAGGCGAGCAGCTCGCGGACGGCGGGCCCGGCGCGGCGGGCGCCCAGCGCGTCCGGATGGACGCCGAACTTGTCCAGGTCGGCCATCGGCAGGTAGACGCGGCCACGGGCGTGGTCCTCGCGGACGTCGCGCAGGAAGTTCGTGAGCTGGAAGGCCAGGCCGAGCTGGCGGGCGGGCTCGCGGGCCGCCTCGGCGCGGCCCGGCTCAGGCTCCAGCACGGGCAGCATCATCGTGCCGATCGCGGCGGCCGAGCCCGCCATGTAGCCGAGCAGGTCGTCGTAGGTGGCGTAGCGGGCGACGGACAGGTCGGCGCGCATCGAGGCGAGGAAGACGGCGACGTCGTCGTGGCCGATGCCGAACGAGCGCACGGTGTGCAGGAACGCCGGCAGCACCGGGTCGTCGGCGGGTCCGTCGCCGGCCAGCCCCGCCTCGACCCGGGCGGTCAGCCGGTCGAGCGCGCGGGCGCGGTCGTCGGTCATCGTGAACGAGTCCACGATCTCGTCGGCGTACCGGGCGAAGCCGTACAGTGCGTGCACGTGCCGCCGCTTCCACTGCGGCAGCAGCCGGGTGGCCAGGTAGTAGGAGCGGCCGTAGCGGGCGTGCAGCCGGCGGCAGCGCTCGTAACCGGCGGTGAGCGTCACCGGTGCTCCTCCAGGATGCGTGCGGCGGCGAGCCGCCCCGAGATCAGCACCGGCGGCACGCCGACCCCCGGCGCGGTGTACATGCCGGCGAAGTGCAGCCCGGGCACCCGCCGGGCCACGGCGGACGGGCGCAGCCAGGCGGTCTGGGTGACGCGGTGGTCCAGCGCGAACGGGGTGCCGGCGCTGTGGCCCCGGGCCGCCCAGGCGGGCGGGTCGAGCACCAGCCTGGGCGCGTCCCTGAGGTCGCCGTAACCGAGCTGGGCCAGGCGTTCGAGCAGCCGCCCCTCCAGCCGGGGGCGCAGCCTCCGCCAGTCGGTGCGGCGCAGGTTGGGCGCGGGTTCGAGGACGCTGAGCGTGGCGTGGCCGGGCGGCGCCGCCTCGCCGTCGGGGCGCGGGCAGGTGACCAGCAGGCTTGGGTCCGGCTGCGGCCGGCCCTCCTCCAGCGCCGTGAACGTCTGCCGCCAGGCCCGCCCGAAGTGCAGCGTGTGGTGCTCCTGGTCGGGCAGGACGCGGCCGAGGCCGGCGTGCAGCACCAGGCAGCTCGGCGAGTGGCGGGGCCGGCGCAGCCGCCAGTCGCCCGACAGGGCGGGCAGCATCCGGCGGGCCGCCAGCCGGTCGCAGGCCACCACCACGTGGCGGGCGGGCAGCCGCTCGCCGTCCTCCAGCAGGACGCCGGTGACGCCGTCGTCGTCGGTCAGCACCTCCTGGGCGCGGACGCCGTACCGGGTGGTCGCGCCCAGCTTCTCCAGCAGGGACGCCAGGGCGAGCGGGATGGCGTGCATGCCGCCGCGCTCGGGGAAGTAGACGCCGCCGACCGTGTCCATGTGGGCGATGACCGCGTAGATGCCGAGGGCGCGCTGGGGTGACAGGCCGACGTACAGGGACTGGAAGGTGTGGGCCATGATCAGCCGCGGGTCGGTGAGGTGGCGGGCCGCCAGGCGGTCCAGCCGCCGGAACCCGCCCAGCGCGGCCAGCCGCAGGAGCGCGGCCGGCCTGGCGAGGGCGCGCAGCCTGGTCATGTCGGCGTCGATGAACGCCGGCCACTCCACCCTGAACAGCTCGCCGAGCAGCCGGCGGTAGCGGGCGTAGCGGGCCGCCTCGGCGGGGCCGCACAGCGTACGGACCTGCTCGGTCATCGCCTCCGGCGCCGCCCGCACGTCCAGCCGCGACCCGTCCTCGAACACCATCCGGTACGCCGGGTCGAGGCGGCGCAGCGGCACCCAGTCGCGCAGCTCCTCGCCGGCCGCGCCGAAGACGTCGGCGAGCACGCCCGGCATGGTCAGCACGGACGGCCCCGCGTCGAACCGGTACGGCCCGACCCTGGCGACGCCGCAGCACCCGCCGGGCGCCCCGGTGGCCTCGACCAGGGTGACCTCCCGCCCGGCCGCCGCCAGCCGCACCGCCGCCGCCAGCCCGCCGAGCCCACCCCCGACGACCACGACCCCGCTCATCGCCCGCGCCCTTCCGGCCGCGTCGCGGTGCCCGCCGCCTCGGTGCCCGCCGCCTCGGTGCCCGCCGCCTCGGTGGCCGCCGCCTCGGTGGCCGCCGGCTCGGTCGCCGTCGCGGTGGCCGGCTCGGTCGCCGTCGCGGTGGCCGGCTCGGTCGCCGTCGCGGTGGCCGGCTCGGTCGCCGTCGCGGTGGTCGCCAGGTCGGTCAGGGCCTTCCTGGCCTTCGGTGGGAGGCCGGGCGGGTGGGCGAGGGCCGCGACCGCCTCGGCGGCGAGGCCGGCGATGCGCCGCTCCGCCGCGTCCAGGGCGCCGCACTCGACGATCAGCCGGCGGGCCGCCGCCACGCCGTCCGCGTCCTTGATGTCGTCGAGCGCGTCCGCGCCGCCGGTGCGCCGGCGCGCCTCGGCCAGCAGGTACGTCGCCTTGCCCTGGAGCAGGTCGGCCCCGGCGGGCTTGCCGGTCTCGGCCGGGTCGCCGAACACGCCGTTGACGTCGTCTCTGAGCTGGAACGCCTCCCCGAGCGGCAGCGCGTACGCGATGAGCAGCCGGCGCGTCGGCGCGCACCCGCCCGCGACCGCATGCCCGAGCAGCAGCGGCCGCTCGACGGTGTACTTGCCCGACTTGTACAGCGAGATGAGCCGCGCCTGCTCCTCCTCGCCGCCATCGGACGCGCCCTCCCCGCACGCCTCACGACCGGCGCGGGTCCCGGAGGCGGAGGTGTCCGCCCCCCGCTCCTCGCAGTCGGCGCGAGGCCCGGAGGCGGCGGTGTCCGTGAGACGGGCGCCCGAGGTGCGGGTCAGGTCGAGGTACTGGCCGCCGATCGCTTCGACGCGGAGCCTGGTGAGGTGGTCGAGGGCGGCCGGCAGGTGCGGGCCTGACTCGAGCAGCGCCGCGTCGGCCCAGGTCAGCGCGAGCAGGGCGAGCAGCGTCGCCGCCGACTCGCCGAACCGGTCAGGGTCGCCCCGCCGCCCCCTCGCCCGGTGCAGACCGGCCAGGGCGACGTGGGCCGCCGGGCGGCCGCGCCGGGTGCCTGCTTCGTCCATCAGGTCGTCGAGCAGCAGCGCCGCCGCGTGCACGAGCTCCACGGCGCACGCCGCGGGCAGCACGTCCTCGGGACGCTCCCCGCCCCCGGCCAGGTAGCCCCAGTAGACGAACTCGGGACGCAGCCGCTTGCCGCCCCGGAGCACGAAGGCGACGAGGTGCTCGCGTATCAGGCCGGCCTCCTCCTCGCCCAGGAAGGCGAGCCGGCCGAGCTGCCGTTCGAGCAGGCGTTCCAAGTGCCGGTCGACCAGCTCCTTCACGTGGCCGGTCCGCGCCGTCACCGTGTCCATGCACCCAGCTCCTTGTCGCCGTTCGAATATCTTCAGGAGGAGCTGACCCCGTCACGCGGAGTTATGACCCGAAGCAACACGGTAACCATCGGTCGCCGGTTCCCAACCGGGACACGCCAGGAAAGGCGGCCAAGCATCCCTTATCGCCAGCCGACCAGAACCCGCAAAATTGCGAAATATCGCAATTCATTGGAAACTTATCCCGTCCCCCGGTGACTCCCCGACGAAAGGACGCGCGTGCCCATGTCGGTGCCCCTGTACGAAGCCAAAGCGGAGCTCTTCCGGCTGCTCGGGCACCCCGTACGCATCCGCGTCCTGGAGCTGCTGCAGGACGGCCCCAAACCGGTGCGCGACCTGCTGGCCGAGATCGAGGTCGAGCCGACCGGGCTCTCGCAGCACCTGGCCGTGCTGCGCCGCTCCGAGCTGGTCACCGCCCGCCGCGACGGCTCCACCGTGGTCTACGCGATGTCCGGCGGCGACGTGGCCGAGCTGCTGCGCGCGGCCCGCCACCTGCTCCAGGCCAAGCTGTCGGGCCGGCACGAGCTGCTGAACGAGCTGCTCGAGGCGGAGACCGAGGAGAAGTGAGCACCATGCTCTCGGCGGGCCGGGCCCGCCTGCGCTCGATCCTGCCCGCCCGCTCCGACCTGGCCGCCATGGGCCGCCACCCGCGCCGCGACCTGCTGGCCGGGCTGACGGTGGCGATCGTGGCGCTGCCACTCGCGCTGGGCTTCGGCATCTCCAGCGGGCTCGGCGCGGCGGCCGGCCTGGCCACCGCCGTGGTGGCCGGCGCGCTGGCCGCGGCGTTCGGCGGCTCCGCGCTGCAGGTGTCGGGCCCGACAGGCGCGATGACGGTGGTGCTGGTGCCGATCATGCACGCGCACGGCGCCTCGGGGGTGCTGACGGTCGGCGTGCTGGCCGGGGTGCTGCTGCTCGGCCTGGCGCTGGCGCGGGCGGGGCGGTTCATGACGCTGGTGCCCGCCCCCGTGGTGGAGGGCTTCACGCTGGGCATCGCCTGCGTGATCGGGCTGCAGCAGGTGCCCGCCGCGCTCGGCGTGCCGACGCCCGAGGGCGACAAGGTGCTCGCCGTGGCCTGGGAGGCGGTGCTCGCCTTCGCCGCCCGCCCTGGCTGGGCCGCTCTCGCCGTGTCCGTCACGGTCGCCACGGTGATGCTGGCCGGGGGGCGGTGGCGGCCCTCGGTGCCGTTCTCGCTGCTGGCGGTGGCCGCCGCGACGATCGTCGCCGAGCTGGCGAGCCTGCCGGTGGCCCGCATCGGCACCCTGCCCGCCGGGCTGCCCGCCCCTTCACTCGGCTTCCTCGACGTCTCGGCGCTGCCCTCGCTCATCGCGCCCGCGATCGCGGTCGCCGCGCTGGCCGCGCTGGAGTCGCTGCTGTCGGCCGCCGTCGCGGACGGCATGACCGTCAGCCACAAGCACGACCCCGATCGGGAGCTGTTCGGGCAGGGCCTGGCCAACCTGGTGGCGCCGCTGTTCGGCGGGGTGCCTGCTACGGGGGCGATCGCGCGTACGGCGGTCAACGTGCGGGCGGGGGCCGTGTCCCGGCTGGCCGCGATCGCACACGCGGTGATCCTGGGCGTGATCGTGTTCACCGCCTCGGGGCTCGTGGCGCGGATCCCGCTGGCGGCGCTGGCGGGCGTGCTGCTGGCCACGGCGGTGCGGATGGTCGAGGTCGGCTCCGTACGCGCGATGCTGCGCTCCACCCGCTCCGACGGCGTCGTGCTGGCGCTGACGGCGGTCGCCACGCTCGCCCTCGACCTGGTCGCGGCGGTCATCATCGGCCTGATCGTGGCGGGAGCGCTCGCCCTGCGCGCCATCGCGGGGAACGTACGGCTCGACCCCGTGCCGCTCCACCCCGACCTGCCCGGCGATCACGACGCGGAGGAGCACGCGCTGCTCGCCGAGCACATCGTGGCCTACCGGCTCGACGGGCCGCTGTTCTTCGCCGCCGCGCACCGCTTCCTGCTGGAGCTGTCGGAGGTGGCCGACGTCTCGGTGATCATCCTGCGCATGTCGCGGGTGACCACGATCGACGCCAGCGGCGCGCTGGTGCTCGGCGACGCGATCACCCGCCTCGAACGGCGCGGCGTCACGGTGCTGGTCTCCGGCATCCGCGACGACCACCACCGGCCGCTGCACGCGCTGGGCGTCATCGCCCGCCTGGACGAGGCAGGCCAGGTCTTCGCCTCCACCCCCGAAGCCATCGCCGCGGCCCGCCACCGCCTCCGCGAGTCCGGCATCCTCCCCCCAGAGCCGGACACGACCCCGTCCCAGCCCGAGCCCGCCGGCTAGGGCAGCGCCTCAGGCGACCGACCCGCCGACCTGCGCAAGGCCCCCAGGGAAGCCGCCCCGCCGAACACGCGAAGGGCCCTCGGGCCGGCCGACCCGCCGACCTGGGCGCGGAGGTCTCGGGGCGGTGGCCAGCCGGCCGATCAGGGGGTCAGGCGATCGCGGTGGCGGCGGCGCGGCCGGCTTGGCGGCCGGAGAAGAGGCAGCCGCCGAGGAAGGTGCCCTCCAGGGCGCTGTAGCCGTGGACGCCGCCCCCGCCGAACCCGGCCGCCTCGCCCACCGCGTACAGGCCGGGGACGGGTGAGCCGTCGGCGGCGAGCGCGCGGGAGTCGAGGTCGGTCTGGATGCCGCCGAGCGTCTTGCGGGTCAGGATGTGCAGCTTGACGCCGATGAGCGGCCCGGCCGCCGGGTCGAGCACGCGGTGCGGCACGGCGGTGCGGGTGAGCCGGTCGCCGAGGAAACGCCGCGAGTTGTGGATGCCCTGCACCTGCACGTCCTTGCTGTAGGGGTTGGCGATCTGCAGGTCGCGGGCCTCGATCTGGCGGCGCAGCTCGGCGGCGTCGAGCAGCGGCTTGTCGGTCAGGTCGTTCATCTTGGCGACGAGCTCTTCGAGGGTGGCGGCCACCACGAAGTCGGCGCCGTGCCGCTTGAACGCCTCGACCGGCGCGGGCGCGCCCTTGCCGAAGACCCGGCTGCGCAGCACGGCCTTGCGGTCGCCGTTGGTGATGTCGGGGTTCTGCTCGGAGCCGGACAGCGCGAACTCCTTCTCGATCATCCGCTGGGTGAGGATGAACCACGAGTGGTCGTACGCGGCGATGTCGGGCGTGGTGCGCAGGTAGCGCAGGGTCGCGAGCGTGTCGTAGCCGGGCAGGCAGGGGTCGGGCAGGCGGCGGCCGAGCGCGTCGAACCACAGCGACGACGGCCCCGGCAGGATGCGGATGCCGTGGCCGGGCCAGACGGGGTCCCAGTTCTGGACGCCTTCGGTGTAGTGCCACATGCGGTCGCGGTTGACCATGCGGGCGCCGGCGTCGGCGGTGATGGCGAGCATGCGCCCGTCCACGTACGCCGGCACGCCCGTGATCATGCTCTGCGGCGGCGCGCCGAGCCGCTGGGGCCACGACTGGCGGACGAGGTCGAGGTCGGCCCCGATGCCGCCGCCGGCGACGATGACGGCCTGCGCGGTCAGCTCGAAGGCGCCGGTGACGTCGCGGTTGGAGGCGACCCCGCGTGGCGAGGGGTCGTCGGCCAGGACGCTGCCGCGCACTCCGGTGACGACGCCGTCCTGGACGATCAGCTCGTCCACCCGGTGGCGGTGGTGGAAGCGGAGCAGCCCGGCGTCGGCGGCCCGCTGCGCGGCGCGCACGAACGGCGCCACCACGCCGGTGCCGGTGCCCCAGGCCACGTGGAAGCGGGGCACGGAGTTGCCGTGGCCGTCGGCGCGCAGGCCGCCGCGCTCGGCCCAGCCGACCATGGGCGTCAGCTTGATGCCGTGGCCGTCGATCCAGGAGCGCTTCTCCCCCGCGGCCCACTCGACGTACGCGCGCGCCCACCGCGCCGCCCACAGGTCCTCGTCGTCGAGCCGGTCGAAGCGGGCGCTGCCCTGCCAGTCGTTCCAGGCCAGCTCGAAGGAGTCCTTCACGCGCAGGCGGCGCTGCTCCGGCGAGTCGACCAGGAACAGCCCGCCGAACGACCAGTACGCCTGCCCGCCCAGGTTGGCCGCGCTCTCCTGGTCGACCAGCGCCACCTTGCGTCCCCGGCTGGTCAGCTCGTGGGCCGCGACCAGCCCGGACAGGCCCGCGCCCACGACGATGACGTCCGCGTCCATGGCGGAACTCCTTTCTCCAGCACCCAGGCGGCGTGCTGCTGCTGTGGCGACGAAATCATGGCGTATCGGGGCGGCGTTCCCTGACGCGGGCGGCGACGGCCTGGCCGAGCTCGACGGTGGTGCCGTGGCCGCCGAGGTCGGGGGTGAGCGGCGCGTCGGCGGGGCCGGCGGCGAGGACGTCCTCGATGGCGCGCAGCAGGTGGGCGCCGGCGTCGGGGTGGCCGAGGTGGTCGAGCATCATCGAGGCGGACCAGATCTGCCCGACGGGGTTGGCGATGCCGCGTCCGGCGATGTCGGGGGCGGAGCCGTGGACGGGCTCGAACAGGCTCGGGTGGGCGCCGTCGGGGTTGATGTTGGCGCTCGGGGCGATGCCGATGGTGCCGGTGCAGGCCGGGCCGAGGTCGGACAGGATGTCGCCGAAGAGGTTGCTGGCCACGACGACGTCGTAGCGGTCGGGATGCAGCACGAAGTTCGCGGCCAGTGCGTCGATGTGGCACTTGTCGTGCCTGACCTCGGGAAACTCGGCGGCCATCGCCTCGACGCGCTCGTCCCAGTAGGGCATGGAGATCGAGATGCCGTTGCTCTTGGTGGCCGAGGTGAGGTGGCGGGCGGGCCGCCGTTCGGCGAGCGAGAAGGCGTAGCGCAGGACGCGGTCGACGCCGACGCGGGTCATCACGGTCTCCTGCAGCACGGTCTCGCGCTCGGTGCCCTCGAAGATGCGGCCGCCGATCGAGGAGTATTCGCCCTCGGTGTTCTCCCTGACGACGAGGAAGTCGACGTCGCCTGGCTCGCGGCCGGCCAGGGGGCTGCGCACGCCGGGCATGAGCCGGCAGGGGCGCAGGTTGACGTACTGGTCGAAGGTGCGCCTGAACTGCAGCAGGCTGCCCCAGAGCGACACGTGGTCGGGCACGACGTCGGGCCGGCCGACGGCGCCGAAGAAGAGGGCGTCGTAGGAGCCGAGGACGTCCTGCCAGTCGTCGGGCAGCATCGTGCCGTGGCGCTGCCAGTAGGCGGCGCTGGCGAAGTCGAAGTGATCGAAGCTCAGGTCGAGCCCGAAGACGGCGGCGGTGGCCTCCAGCGCGCGCAGCCCTTCCGGGACGACCTCCGTGCCGATGCCGTCGCCGGGGATCACCGCGATGCGGTGGGTCATGCCTGCTCCTTTCGTGGCCGGGTGCGCAGCGCCGCGAGCCCGCCCTGGGCGTCCTCGATGACCAGGCGCTCCGCGGTCGCGGAGTCGCGCTCGCGCAGGGCGCGGACGAGCGCGCGGTGGGTGGCGTAGCGGTCGAGGCCGAAGCGGTGGTCCTCGGCGATGCGCTCCAGGCGCAGGGCGCGGCGCTCGGAGCGGGAGAAGACCTGGGTCTGCTCCAGCAGCCTGATCAGCACCGGGTTGTGGGCGCAGGCGTTGACCGTGTCGTTGAACTCCTGCATGCGGTCGAGCAGCGCGCTCAGGTGGCGCTCGACGTCCTCGCCCTTGCCGTGCCGGGTGACGATGACGATGAGCAGGTCGTCGGCGGCGTCGAGGATCGCGTCGAGGGCGTCGAGCTGCTCGGGCGTGGCGTTCCTCGCGGCGAACCTGGCCACCAGGCCGCGCAGGCCGATCTCGACCTCGGCCAGGTCGTCGATGGCGCGCTCGGCGATCTCGGCGACGACGACCGTGCGGGGGCCGGTGCGCTCGATGAGGCCGTCCTGCTCCAGGCGGCGCAGCGCCTCGCGCACGGGGGTGGGGCTGACCGCGAGCCGCTCGGCCAGGCCGCGCTCGGTCACCTTCTGGCCGGGGCGCAGCGCGCCGCTGCCGATCGCCTCGCGCAGGGCCTGGTAGGCGTGGTCGGCCCGCGTCTCGGCACCGGTGGTGGCGTTGACCTTCATGCGATCACCCTAACATCGCTATGGCAAATCGACATGCCATCGTTGACATTTTTGCTATAGCAAGCCATCGTGACTCCTGCCCCCCACCCCCGAGGAGGACGTCATGACCGGCGTCACGCGAGCCGAAGGCCGTCCCACAAGCACCCGAAAAATCACCTTTTATGTGGCTCTAGCGGTCTTCGCGCAGGAGTCCACCTGGAACTTCTACGACAACCGCGTCCCCGAGCTGCTGCGCGACCACGTCGCCAGCGCCGCCGTGATCGGCCTGCTCATGGGCATGGACAACCTGCTCGGCGTCTTCATCCAGCCCTACATGGGCAACAGGTCCGACAACACCCGCACCTCCTGGGGGCGCCGCATCCCGTACCTGGCGGTGCTGATGCCGGTGGGCGCGGGGCTGTTCCTGCTCATCCCGCACGCCACCTCGCTCAGCTGGCTGATCCTGGTGATCTTCCTGTACGCGCTGGTGATGAACAGCTTCCGGCCGGTCAGCGAGTCGCTCATGCCGGACTTCATCGCGCCCGAGCGCCGCAGCAGGGCCAACGCCGCCGTGAAGACCGCCTCCGCGCTGACCACGATCGTGGCCGCGCTGGTCAGCCTGCTGCTGGTGGACGACCATCCGAAGCTGGCCTTCGCCGTCCCCGCCGCGCTCATGCTGGTGGCGGCGGGCGTGCTGGTCTGGCGGGTGCGCGACAGCCGCTCCCCCGCCTACCAGGCGGCGCTGGCCGAGGACGCCGAAGCGGGCAAGGCGGCGAACGGTGAGGCGGCCGTCAAGGTGCGGATGTGGTCGATCATCCGTGACGTCCTGGTCGATCCTGACCGGAGCCGGGTGCTGCTGATCGTCGCCGTGTTCGTCTTCGCCTCGGCCTGGTTCTCCTCGCGCTCGCTGCTCACCCCGTACGGCGTGCAGGTGCTCGGGCTGTCCGACGGCGAGGCGGGCGGGCTGACGCTGCCGAGCGGCATCGCGTACATCGCGGCCGCCTTCCCCGCCGCGTTCCTCGCCGAGCGGTTCGGGCGGCTGCGGGTGATCGCCGCCGGGATCGCGGTCTTCACCCTGGCCCTGGCCTTCGCGTCCCTGTTCCGCGACCCCACGGTGACCGTGGTCGCGATGTGCGTGGCCGCGGCCGGCGCGGCGGCGTTCACCATCAACGCGGTCGTCGTGCTGTGGAACCTGGCGCCGTCGAGCCGCGTGCTCGGCACGTACAGCGGCCTCTACACGGTCGGCTGGGCGAGCGGCGGCATCGCCGGGCCCGGGCTCGTCGGCCTGGCCGTCGACCTCACCGGCTGGCACCTGCTGCTCCTGCACATCGCGATCCTGTCCGCCGTCGCCGCCGTGCTGGTCGTGCACATCGACCGGCGGCGGCGCGCGGCGGGCCTCAAGGAAGGCACACGATGAGCACGATCCTGATCACCACCGACTACCTGGCGCCCGGCGACGAGGCGGACCTGTTCCTGCGCGCCGCCGGCCACGCCACCCGGCACCACCCGCTGCGCGGCCCCCGGAGCGAGGACGAGCTGGTCTCCATCCTGACCGGCTGCGCGGGCGCGCTGATCGCCAACGAGCCGATGACGGCCGAGGTGTTCGCGCGAGCGCCCGCCCTGCGCGCGGTCGTCCGCACCGGCGTCGGGTACGACTCGGTGGACGTCGAGGCGGCCACCCGCGCGGGCGTCTCGGTGAGCAACCTGCCCGGCGTCAACGCGAACGCGGTCGCCGAGTACACGATAGGCCTGCTGCTGGCCCAGGCACGCCGGCTGGTCCCCGTGGCGACCGGCGTCCAGGAGGGCCGCTGGCCTCGCGACGACGGTCACGAGCTGCGCGGCAAGACGCTCGGCCTGCTCGGCTACGGCGCGGCGGCCAGGGCCGTGGCGCCGCTCGCGCGGGCGTTCGGGATGAGCGTGCTCTGCACGACCGGCGTCAAGGACGATCTCGACCCCTCCGTACGCTTCGTGGCCCTGCCAGAGCTGCTGGCCGAGTCGGACTTCCTGTCCGTGCACACCGCGCTCACCCCCGCCACCAGGCACCTGATCGACGCCGCCGCGCTCGTCCTGATGAAGCCCACCGCGCACCTCATCAACACCGCCCGCGGCCCCATCGTGGACGAGGCGGCCCTGGCCGCCGCCGTGCGCGCGGGCCGGCTCGCCGGGGCGGCGCTCGACGTCGCCGAGACCGAGCCGCTCCCGCCCGGCAGCCCGCTGCGCGGCGTGCCCGGCATCACCGTCTACTCCCACCTGGCGGGGCAGACCGCCGAGGCGCGCAGGGCCGCGGGCGTCGACGGCGCCCGCGAACTCGTGGCCGCGCTACGCGGACATCCCCGTTCCTCGCTCAACGCCCATGTGCTTACAGAAAGGACATCATGACGAGTACCGAGGCGATCAGGGTCCTGGCACCCAGCGGAATGCTGGGGGCGGGATTCCCGCCGGAGTCCATCGACCGCGGGATCGAGCTCGGGGCCGACGTGATCGCCCTCGACGCAGGCTCCACCGACTCGGGCCCCTATTACCTGGGCTCGGGCACGCCGAAGACGACCGCCGCGGCCGTCGCCCGCGACCTGCGGATCCTGCTGCGCGCCGCGGCCGGCGCGGGCATCCCGCTGATCGTCGGCTCGTGCGGCACCAGCGGCACCGACTCGGGCGTGGACTGGGTGGCCGGCATCGCCGGGACGATCCTGCGCGAGGAGGGCCTGAGCCTGAAGGTGGCCCGCGTCTACAGCGAGCAGCGGGCCGACGCGCTGAAGGAGCGGCTCAACGAGGGGCGCGTCCACCCGCTGCCGCCCATGGGCGACCTGGACGCCGCCACGCTCGACGGCTGCACCCACATCGTCGGCATGATGGGGCACGAGCCCATCGTGGCGGCCCTGGAGGCGGGGGCGGACGTCGTGCTCGCCGGGCGGGCCACCGACACCGCGCTCGCGGCGGCGTACCCGCTGATGAAGGGCCTCCCGGCGGGCCCGGCCTGGCACGCGGCCAAGATCGTGGAGTGCGGCGGGCAGTGCACGACGAACCCGCGCTCCGGCGGGGTGCTCGCGACCATCGACCATGGCGGCTTCACGATCGAGCCGCTGGACCCGGCCGTGGCGTGCACGCCGACGTCGGTGGCGGCGCACATGCTGTACGAGACCGTGGACCCGTACCGGATGCGGGAGCCCGCGGGCACGCTGGTGGTGGACGAGGCCACGTACACGGCTCTGGACGAGCGCCGGGTGCGCGTGGAGGGGTCGCGCTTCGAGCCCGCCCCGCACACGATCAAGCTCGAAGGGGCCCGCGTCACCGGCTACGAGACGATGTCGTTCACCGCGATCCGCGACCCGCTCATCCTCGGCGACATCGACGCCTGGCTGGCGCTGCTGGACGAGGTGCTGACCGCCCGCGTGCGCCAGACGCTCGGCCTCGACCCCGACGCCTACGTCGTGGACATCCGCCCCTACGGCTACAACGCCGTGCTGGGCGACCTCGACCCCTCGTCCGCGCCGCCCCGCGAGGTCGGGGTGATGCTGCTGGTCAACGCGCCCGACCAGGCGACGGCCACGGCCATCGCCAAGGTGGCGAACCCGCTGATGCTGCACCTGCCGACGCCCGGCATGGACTACCTGCCGAGCCTGGCCTTCCCCACGTCGCCCGCCGAGACCGAGCGCGGCCCCGCGTACGCGTTCGTGCTCAACCACGTGGTGGCCGTGGACGATCCGACCGAGATGTTCCGCATCGAGCCGCCCGAGGGGGTCTCCCGATGACCGGCGACCGCAGGCCCACGCTGGGCGACCTCGCCCTGGAGGTGCGCTCCAAGAACGCGGGCCCGTTCTGGGTGACGATGGAGCTGTTCATGCGCGACGCGGAGGGCTACGCGATCGTCGCCGACGAGGGTTTCATCAACGGGCAGGTCATCGCCCGCCTCTACGCGCTCGTCCCGGCCGACGTGCGGATCTTCCGCATCCCGGCGCTGCACGTGGTGAAGGTCTCCTTCCCCCGCCCGACCCCGCAGGGCGGCCCGCTGGATCGCGACATCCACGCGGGCCAGCATCACGTGCCGCTGGCGGCGCTGGCGCCCTGATCTCCGGGCGGCGGGTAGGTCAGCAGCCCGTCGCGGACCCGCGCGTGCTCGTTGAGCTGCGCGGGTCGCACCGACGTGGCCGACATGAGGTGCACGACCTCGACGCCGGCCACGATCAGCGCGTCGGTGATCAGCCGGCGGTGGCACCGCCATGGCACGGCCTCGCTGCACATGATCGCCGGTCGTTCGTGCTCGGCGAGCCGGAGCAGCTCGTCGAGGCCGCGCCGGAACTCGGGGGTGGCCATGTGGTCGGCGTAGTCGCGGAACGCCTTGACCTCCCACGCGCCGTTGGGGCTCGGGACGCCCTGTGGCGTGTGCCGCCGCCCGCCCAGCTCGCGGATCCATCGGTAGCCGATGTCCGGGGGCAGCGCGGCGGTGACGGCCGGCTGGTTCCACTGCGGGAACTTGCGCGACGACGGGTATGAACGGACGTCCACCAGGCAGGTGACGTCGTGGGCGCGCAGCATCTCCAGCACCTCGTCGAAGGTGCGGTTGGAGTGGCCGAGCGTGCGGACGCGGTTCGTCATCGTGTCGCCTCCCCCGAGGAGCACACCTCCACGCTAGCGCGGGGGCCCGATCAGCCCGCGTTCCAGGGCCACGACCACGGCGGCGGCCCTGGTGTCCACGCCGAGCTTGGCGAAGACGTGCTTGAGGTGGGTCTTCACGGTCGTCTCGCTGATCAGCAGGGTCCGCGCGATCTCCTTGTTGGCCGCGCCCCGCGCGACCAGGCGCAGCACCTCCAGCTCGCGCGGGCTCGGGTCCTGCGCGGGCGGGCGGCCGATGAGGGCGGAGGCGACCGACGGGGCGAGCACGGCGCCGCCCGCCGCCGCGGCGCGCACCGCGCGGTGCAGCTCGTCCCTGGGCGCGTCCTTGAGCAGATAGCCGGCCACGCCCGCGGCCATGGCCCGCGCCACGTCGGCGTCGGTGTCGTACGTGGTCAGCACGATCACCTTGATCTCCGGATGGTCGGCGCGCAGCCGCTGGATCGCGCCGAGGCCGTCGAGGCCGGGCATGCGCAGGTCCATCAGCACGATGTCCGGCCGGGCCCGCCTGGCCATGGCCAGCGCCTCGAACCCGTCACCCGCCTCGGCCACCACGTCGATGTCGCCGACGCCGTCGAACATGCCGCGCAGGCCGTCGCGGACCACCGGATGGTCGTCCACGATCATCAGTTTGAGGGGATGCGCAGGCACAGGGCCGTCCCTTCTCCCGGGGCCGACTCGACCGTCAGCGTGCCGCCCACGCCGTCGGCCCGCTCGCGCATGGCGGCCAGGCCGTAGCCCCGCGTGCCCGCTCCGGGGTCGAAGCCGGTGCCGTCGTCGTACACGTCCAGCGTCACCTCGTCGTCCATGTAGGTCAGTGTGATCGCCACCCGGCCGGCGCGGGCGTGCTTGGCGGCGTTTGCCAGACCTTCCTGCGCGGTGCGCAGCACGGTGGCGGTCACCTCGGGCGGCAGCGGCCTGGGCGTGCCCTCGACGGCCACGCCGGCGGTCGTGCCATGGGCGTGCGACCACCGCGCGGCGACCTCCGCCAGCGCCGCCTCCAGCGAGGCGTCCTGCAGCGGGCCTGGGCGCAGCGCGTCGACCGAGCGGCGGGCCTCGCGGAGGTTGTCCCGCGCGAGGTCCTTGGCGAGGGCGATCCTGCGGCGTACGGCCGGCAGGTCGGGCGTGTCCTCGATGGCCTGCTCGGCGGCCTCCAGCTGGGTGATGATGCCGCTCAGGCCCTGGGCGATGGTGTCGTGGATCTCCCTGGCCAGCCTGGCCCGCTCCTCCAGGACGCCGACCGTGCGGTTCTGGGCGCTCTGGCGGGAGACGTACGCGACGAACAGCCCGATCGCCACCACCAGGCCCGAGCTGCCGGCGAGCTGCCACAGGGCGCCGGGGTCGTCGAGGTAGCCCCTGGCGGCGAACGTGCACAGGATCGTCGCCACCGCCCCCGCGTACGACCAGGGCGAGGGCAGCATCAGGTACGGCTGCGGCATCAGCCCGAAGATCACCACGTCGAACGAGCGGTCGGCCGTCACCAGCGCGACGTACAGCCCGCAGAGCACCGCGACGTGCAGGGCCATGGGGTTGAGCCGGCCGAGCCGCTCGGGCCTGCGCCCGACGAAGAACCAGTGCCAGCCGGTCAGCGCGGCGAGCAGCGCCAGCGGCAGCGGGCCAGGGGCGGAGCCGGCCCCGAACGACAGCACCAGGCCGAGCGCCAGGCAGGCGTAGAACAGCACGTGGAAGGCGCGCAGCCAGCGCGCCTCCCAGACGTTCACCTCGTCACTCCCATCGGAACAGCGCCGCGGCCACAGCCGTGCCCGCGACGATTATCCCGATCAGGATCATCATCGGGAAGAGCGCGGCGGTGCCGGACCAGGCGCTGGTGAGCGCGTCCACGCCGGGGGTCAGCGGCAGGAAGTCGCCGATCTGCCGCAGCGAGTCGGGCAGCGCCCTGCGCGGCACCGCCGCACCCGCCAGAAAGATCATCGGGAACATGACCAGCATGCCGACCAGGTTCGCGCCCCTGGCGTTGCCGACGACGGCGGCGATGACGAAGCCGAGCGCGCACACCGTCACCGAGCAGAGCACGAACGCCAGCGCCAGCAGCGGCACGCTGCGCGGCGCCGCCGCCCCGAACGCCGTGATCGCGGTGACGATGAGCAACGCCGACCCGGCGAGCGCGGCCGTCACCTGGGCCACGAGCTGCGCTCCGAGCAGTAGCAGCGGCGAGACCGGCGTGGTGGCCAAGCGCTTGAGCACCTTGCGCTCCCGGTAGGAGGCCACCACCCCCGGCAGCGCCCCCATGCCGCCGATGGCCGCGATCATCGCCACGTAGCCGGGCACCGCGCCGCTGTCGCCGCGCTTGAGCACCAGCAGCATCAGCGGGAAGGCCATCATGAAGAACACCGAGGCGGGGTCGCGCAGCAGCAGCCGCAGCTCCGTCGTGACCAGTGCGCCGAACGCTCTCATCGGTCCGCTCCTTCCAGCGCGAAGTACGCCTCTTCCAGCGACCCCGTGCCGGTGGCCGCCATGATCTCCTCAGGGGAGCCGGCCGCCTGGACGCGGCCGCGCGCGAGGATCGCGAGGCGGTCGCACAGCGCCTCGGTCTCGTCGAAGTAGTGGCTGACCAGCACCACCGTGGTGCCGGACGCCCGCAGGTCGTTCACCAGCCGCCAGGTCTCGCGCCTCGCCACCGGGTCGAGGCCGGTGGTCAGCTCGTCGAGCACCACCACCTCGGGGTCGCCGACCAGCGCCAGGGCCAGCATGAGCCGCTGCTTCTGACCGCCCGACAGGTCGCCGTACGCCTGGCGCGCCAGCGGGCCCAGCCCCCAGCGCTCCATCACCTGCCGCCAGTCGGCGGGGGCGCGGTAGAAGGCGGCGTACGCCCGCAGCGCCTCGGCCACCTTCATCCGCTCCGGCAGCGCGCCCTCCTGGAGCTGCACGCCGATCCGCTGCGCCACGGCGCGGCGGCGGCGCGACGGGTCCTCCCCCAGCACCCGCACGCTGCCCCCGTCGGGCCGCCGCAGGCCGATGAGGCATTCGACGGTGGTCGTCTTGCCCGCCCCGTTGTGGCCGGCGATCCCGAAGATCTCACCGGCGTGCACCGTGAACGTCACGCCGTCCACGGCCGGGGTGCTCCCGTACACCTTGCGCAGGTCCTTGACCTCGATGGCTTCCATGCCTCAAGGCTCCCGCCGCCCCGCTCGCGGCGGCATCGCCCGTCACGTCACCCGGCATCCTCCGTTCGGGTGATGGCGGGATGCACCGGGGCGGGCGAGCACCCTATTGCTTCTCCCAGGTGACGATGTTCACGCGAATGTAAGTCGAACCTCGTTCCACGAGCTCGACCCAGGAGAATCTGCGTTCGCCCGTCCGGGCGCAGAACTGGGTGCCCACTTCGAGGGTGTTGATTTCCCAGCGGTCGTAATATTGGGTCGCGCTCTGGCAAACGGCATGGTCGGGGCCGGGCTGGTCGATTTTGACGGCGTCTCCGGGCCAGTGCAGAAGACCTGACGCCGTATGCACGATGTCCAAGTTGTAGCCACCGACTCCCCAGTTGGGCGCTGTGGAGTCGAGGTCGAGGCCGTAGTCTCTCGTGATCGTGGCCGGCGAGCCCTGCGGGGTGCGGTTGCGCACCTCCGGCGTTCTCGGCTGCTGGGGCTGCTGCGTGGCGGAAGTCGACGCCGTAGGCGGGACAGCGGCCGGCTCCGTGGGGACGTGAGTCGCAGGGCTGCCGGTGGGACTGGCGGGCGGCGCATCGGTCGCGTCAGGCTTGATGAACGACCAGAATCCGGCGAGCACGCCGATGAGGGCCAAAAGGCCGGCGAGTACGCCTGCCAATGTATTCACATTATCGCCGAGTTTCCGCCAGCCGCGCTGTTTCGATGACGGATCACGCTGAGGCGGCACCGCCGGAACGGACATCGCGGCCTCCTAAAATTGTCGGGTCGGCAGGGGCCGCCATCGTAGGAATCGGGGCTTGCACATTGCTTACAGATGCGCCGCCTCTATTGCGGCTGGCTTGGCGCCGAGCAGTTCTCATCCGGCTTTGCCGGGGCCTGGAAGGGGATGTGCCGTTCCGCGGGCGGTCGTGGTGCGCGTACCGGCCTTCCCCACGCCTCGTTGGAGGCGAACGACCGATCACAGCCCGCACACGAGTTTGACACCCGTAGAGGTGAGCGCTATCTCTTGGCTAACCGTTAGGGAGAGGCAAAATGTCGCATTTCTCCTGCGGATCTTGTCGCCGGATGAGTGAATAGGGACCTGTGAGTTACGACAGCTACGAACCGGAGCCGTCCGGACGGCCGGACGACGCCCAGGAGCGGCCCCGGCCCGCGGCGCGTCAGAGCAGGCGGCGGCGCCCGTCCAGTCGCCGCCCGTCCGCCCCTCCTGCGTCCGCCCCTGGTGCGTCCACCTCTCGCGCGTCTGCCCAGAGCCGGGCGGACGCGGCCGGCGAGGAGCCGCGGCGGGGTGACGGTGACGGTGGCGGAGGGCGGCGTACCGGGTGGCGGCGGTTCGTGCCCGGGTGGAAGGCCGTGGTGCTCGGCATCATGGTCCTGGTGACCGGCCTGTTCGGGATGATCATGGTGGCGTACGCGAACACGCCGCTGCCGACCGACACGCAGGAGCACGCCACCGAGCAGGGCAGCATCCTCTACTACCGGGACGGCAAGACCGAGCTGGCCAGGCTCGGCACCAAGCGCGAGATCGTCCCCATCTCGAAGATCCCCCGGCACGTGCAGGACGCCTTCATCGCCGCCGAGAACCGGTCGTTCCGCACCGACCCCGGCTTCTCGATCTCGGGCATCATGCGCGCGGCGTACAGCACGCTCACCGGCCAGCAGGTGCAGGGCGGCTCGACGATCACGCAGGAGATGGCGCGCGGCTACTACGACGGCCTCAGCCAGGAACGGACCGTGCAGCGGAAGGTCAAGGAGATCTTCGTCTCGATCCGCGCCAACCAGGAGATGTCGAAGGACGAAATCCTCGCCAACTACCTCAACACCATCTACATCGGGCGGGGCGCGAACGGCATCCAGGCCGCCGCCCAGGCGTTCTTCGACAAGGACGTCGACGAGCTGACCCCCGCCGAGGCCGCCTACCTGGCCGGACGCACCCAGCAGCCGGACCGCTTCGACAAGGCCGAGCAGGAGAAGAACTGGGCGCTCACGCGGGAGCGGTTCGCGTACACCATCGACGGCATGGCGAAGGTCGACCCGGCGCGGTACGGCGACCTGCCCAAGACGGCGAAGTTCCCGAAGCTGGCCCGGCAGCAGAAGGTGGAGACCTTCAAGGGCATCAAGGGCTACATGGTCGACATCGTCCAGCGGGAGCTGGCCTCGCGGGGCATCGACAAGAAGGCGCTGAGCATCAGCGGCTACCGGGTGACGACGACGTTCGACAGGAAGCTCATGCTGGCCGCGAAGAAGGCGGTGGAGAGCAACCTGCGCGCGCTCGGCGACAAGCACATCCGCGCGAACATGGCCGCCGTCGATCCGCGCAACGGCCGGGTGATCGCCTTCTACAGCGGCCACGACTATCTCAAGAGCTTCACCAACAACGCCTTCGACGCCTACAAGCAGGCGGCGTCGGCGTTCAAGCCGTACGTGCTGGCCGCCTGGCTGGAGCGGGGCTACAGCCTCAGGAGCCGCGTCTCCGGCAAGGGCCCCGTCACGCTGCCCGGCACCAAGCCGATCCGCAACTCCCACGACCTCGGCGCGGCCGTGAGCATCGACCAGGCCACCGCCCAGTCGGTGAACACCGCGTTCGCCACCATGGCGCAGGAGGTGGGGCTCGAGCAGGTCGCGAAGATCGCCGAGGACGCCGGGATCAGCGAGAAGAACCTCGAAGAGGCGATCAAGACCCACGCGTACGGCATGTCCATCGGCGCGGGTCTGGTCACCCCCGTGCAGCAGGCGACGGGGTACGGCATCTTCGCCAACGGCGGCGTGCACCACGACGCGCACGTGGTCGTCGCGGTCAAGGCGGCCGACGGGAAGACCGTGATGAAGGAGGTCGACCCGCCCAAGCCGGTCATCAGCCCGGAGAGCGCGGCCGACGCGACGTACGCGATGCAGCAGGTCGTCAGGTCGGGCACGGCCAGGGGCACCGCGCTGCCCGGCGGTCGGCCGATCGCCGGCAAGACCGGCACCAACAACGAGAACAAGGAGGCGTGGTTCGTCGGCTACACCCCGCAGCTGTCCACGGCTGTCGGGATGTACAAGGAGGTGCCGCAGACGAACCCGAAGACCGGGAAGGTCCTGCGTGATCCCAACGGGTACGTGCTGCAGCGCGAGGTCTCGCTGGGCAGCATCGAGGGGGCCGGCACGCCCACCAAGGTCTGGCGGGACTTCATGGCGGTGGCGATGGCCGGCAAGCCGGTCGAGGAGTTCCCGCCGCCGTCGTTCTCCGGGCAGGAGCACGACCTGGTGACCGCGCCAGACCCCAAGCCGACGAAGGACCCGTCGGACGAGCCCACCGACGGTCCTGAGGACGGCGTGGACGACGGCGTGAACGACTCCGTGGACGACGGCGTCCAGGACGACGTGGACGACGGCATCGACGACGCCCCCACCGACTCGGCCTGCGCGGACGACCCGGCCTGTTCTGGTCAGCCCGACGACACGCCGACCGACCAGGGCGACGATCCGCTGAACGACAGCGGCGATCCCGCGCTGCCCGAGGACTCGCTGGGCGAGGCCGGCGGCTGAGGTCAGGCGGCTGAGGTCAGGCGGCTGAAGTCAGGCGGATCGCCGGTCGGCCGTGGTGTCGAGCAGGGCACGCAGGGCGCCGGCGACCGCCGGGATCTGGCCGGCCTCGCGGTGGTAGGTCAGGTGCAGGGTGCGCGGGCGGAGCTGCAGCGCCGGGCGTACGGCGACGCCGGGGTGGAGGGCGGCGTCCAGGGCGAGCTGGGGCAGCAGCCCGACGGCCAGGCCGCGGGCGATCAGCGCCTGGGCCGCCACGTAGTCGTCGGTGCCGTGCCGCACGTCCGGCGCGAACCCGGCCGCGCCGCACGCCTCGCGCAGGTTCGCGGCGCACCGCTCGCACCCGGCGATCCACTTCTCCCCTGCCAGCACCTTCAGGTCGACCGGCGCCTCGGGCGGGCCCGCATGGGGATGATCTTCAGGCAGCACGAGCCGCACGGGATCACCCCCGACCACCACCCGCACCAGCCCGGGCCCCGCACTCTGCTCCCCGGCGATGGGGTCGGCGGTGTGGGTGAAGGTGACGGCGACGTCCACCTCGCCGGCTTCCAGGAGCGCGAGCGCCTGGGGTGGCTCGGCCTCGCGCAGCCGTACGTCGATGCCGGCGTGGCGGCGGCCGAGCAGGCTGATGGCGTCGGGCACGATCGTCGCCCCCGCGGAAGGGAACACCGCCAGCCGCACCGTGCCGGCCCGCCGCTGGCCCAGCGCGTCGAGGTCCTCCTCGGCCGCCTGCAGCCGGGCGGCGATCGCGTCGGCGTGGCGCAGCAGCGCCCTGCCCGCCTCGGTGAGCTGCACCCCGCGCGGGCGGCGCAGCACGAGCGGCGCCCCCGCCTGTCGTTCGAGGTGGCGCAGGTGCTGGCTGACGGCAGGCTGCGTCCACCCGAGCGCCCTGGCGGCGCCCGCGATCGACCCGGTACGGGCGATCTCCCGGAAGATGAGCAACCGGTTCGCATCCATGCCTTAAGTATTACTTGGGTCAGCGCCAAGAAGTTCAAGCCTTCCTAAGAGCAGGAGCACGCGGCAAGGTGGGACGCGTGATGCGAACCATCGGCCTGATCGGCGGCATGAGCTGGGAGTCCTCCGCCGAGTACTACAAGATCCTGAACGAGGAGACCCGCCGCCGCCTCGGCGGTCACCACTGCGCGAAGAGCGTGATGCTGACCGTCGACTTCGCCGAGATCGAGGCGACGCAGCGCGAGGGCGCGTGGGACCGCGCGGGCGAACTGCTGGCGGGCGCGGCCAAGAGCCTGGAGTCGGCGGGCGCCGACCTGGTGCTGCTGTGCACCAACACCATGCACCAGGTGGCGGACGCCGTCGAAGGCGCCGTCGGCGTGCCGTTCCTGCACCTCGTGGACGCCACCGCCCGCCGCGTCGCAGCGGCGGGTCTCACCAGGGTCGGCCTGCTCGGCACCCGCTTCACCATGGAGATGGACTTCTACCGGGCGCGGATGCGCGATCACGGCATCGACGTCCTGGTGCCGGACGAGCCCGCCCGCACCCTCGTCCACGACGTCATCTACCAGGAGCTGACCCTGGGCCGGGTGGAGCCCGCCTCGCGGGAGGCGTACCGGGAGATCATCGCGAACCTCGCCGGGCGCGGCGCGCAGGGTGTCATCCTCGGCTGCACCGAGATCACCCTGCTGGTGGGCCAGGACGACAGCCCCGTCCCGGTGTTCGACTCCACCCGGATCCACGTGGAGACCGCCCTCGACCTGGCCCTGAGCGAGCCGCCCGGCTAACCGAGCGCGGCGCGGGAGCGGGCCACCTGATCGCGGGCGCGGGCCGTCCAGACCGGCTCGTTGAGCGGGTCGAGCCGGTCGAGGCAGGCGGTGAAGTGCTCCAGCGCGGCCCGCTCGTCGCCGCGGCGGCGGCTGATCTCGCCCAGCGTGTACGCCACCATCGCCTGCCCCTGCGTGTCCCCTGCGTACTCGAACATCTCGGCGCACCTGGCCAGCCGGGCGACGGCGGTGTCGTAGTGGCCGAGCGCGGCCTCGGCCTGGGCCAGCCGGCGCAGCGTCACCCGTTCGCCGTAGCTCCAGCGCAGCTCCCTGCTGAGGTCGATGGCGGCCCGGTAGTGGCCGATCGCCTCGTCGGCGCGGCCCGTCTCGTAGCAGGCGATGCCGAGCGAGCGCAGGAACCGGGCCCGATGAACGGCGCTGTGAACAGCGCTCTTGACGGCCTGGTGGACGGCGCTGTGGCCCTCGGCCCTGGCCAGGGCCCGCCGCAGGGTCGCCGCCGCCGCGTCGTAGCGGGACAGGTAGAACTGGATCCCGGCGATCTCGGTCCAGGCGGCCAGCAGGCCGTGCTCGTCGCCGAGCGCCTCGAACCGCTCGGCGGCCATCGTGGCGGCGGCCAGCGCGGAGCCCAGGTCGGACTCCAGCGTGGCGGCGACTCCGAGCAGCGCGTACGCAGCGGCGTGCCGGTCGCCCGTCTCCGAGCCGCGCGCGAGGAGCAGCCTGAACTCCTCCGCGACCGCGCCCGCTCGCCTGCGATCCACCTCGGCGTCGCCGCGGATCAGGCGCATCCTGATCTCGATCGCGGTGTCGCCGGCCTCGGCGGCCGCCTCCGCGACCGTGCCGAGCAGGCGTACGGCGTCGTCGTGGAAGCCGCGCACGATGAGGAACGGCGCCAGCGCCTGGGCGAGCAGGGCCGCCTCGCGGACGAGGCCGGCGCTGGCCGCGGCCACGGCCAGCGCGACGAGCACGGCGCGTTCCGCGGCGAGCCAGGCGCCGCCCTCGGGGCAGGGCGGCGTCCTCGCGGGCAGGCCGGGCGGCGGCGGGGCGAAGGCCGGCGGCAGCTCGCGGGCCGCCTCCGTGGTGCGCGCGCACGCCTCGGCGGTGGCGCGGAGCAGCGCCGCCGTCCTGCTCCGCGCGCTCTCCTCGGCCGCGAACAGCTCGCCGGCGAAGCCGCGCAGCAGGTCGTGCATGCGGTAGCGGGGACCGGCCGCGGCGTCGCCGTCACCGGCGGTGATCAGGCCGGCGGCGGCCAGCTCCTCCAGGGACGCGTCCACGTCGTGCGCGGAGACGCCGGCCAGCGCGGCCACCGTCCAGGCCGCCACCCCGTCCGCCGGCACCGAACCCAGCAGGCGGAACGCTCCGCGCGCGGGCTGGGACAGCGCGGCGTAGCTCGCCTCGAACGTGGCGCGCACGTCCAGGGGGCCGGAGCGCAGCTCGTTGAGCGGTGAGGCGGTGCTGAGCCGGCGCGCCAGCTCGGCCGGCGGCCAGGCGGGGCGGGTGGCCAGGCGGGCGCCGGCGATGCGCAGCGCCAGCGGCAGCCGCCCGCAGGAGCGCACGATCGCCTCGGCCGCCTCGGGGTCGCCGGCCATGCGCTCCGCCCCCGCCACGCCGGCCAGCAGGTCGCGGGCGTCGGCAAGTGGGGGCACGTCCAGCGCGTACGCCGTCGCGCCGGGCAGTGCGGGCAGCGGGCCTCTGGAGGTGACGAGCACGGCGGACCTGGGCGTCCCGGGGATCAGCGGCTGCACCTGGTCCTCGGCGGCCGCGTCGTCGAGCAGCACGAGCACCGCGCGGTCGGCGAGCCTGGCCCGGTAAACCGCCGCCCGTTCCTCGACGCCGGCGGGCAGGGCGGCGAAGTCCACGCCGAGCACCCGCAGCAGCTCGGCCAGCAGGTCGGACGCGTCACGCGGGGCCGCCGACGCCCCCGCCAGCCGCACGAACAACTGCCCGTCGGGATACCGCTCGCGCAGCAGATGCGCGACGTGCACCGCCAGCGTGCTCTTGCCCACGCCCGGCTGCCCCGAGACGATGACGATCGGCGGCGCGCCCCCACCCCCCTTGAGCGCCGCGACCAGCTCGGCACTCTCCCGCTCACGCCCGACGAAGTCAGCGATGTCCGCAGGAAGCAAACAAACCCCTGTCCAGGAGGGCTCCCGGCTCAAGGAAACGCCTGCATCGCGGGACCGGACGACACCACCATCCTCGCCAAGGACGCGGCCGGCACCGGAGGAAGCGCCCCCAAGCTCACCGACTTCGGTGCTTGGAGGCATGGGGGCGGTGTCGTTGAGGAGGGCGGTGTGGAGGGTGCGTAAGTCGTGGCCCGGCTCGATGCCCAGTTCGTTCACGAGGGTCGAGCGGGCGCGGCGGTACGCCTCCAGCGCCTCGGCGCGACGGCCGGCGCGGTGCAGCGCGAGCATCAGGCGGTGCCACAGGCGTTCGTTGAGCGGGGCGCCCTCCACCAGCGGGGCCAGCTCGCCCACGAGCTCGTCGTGCAGCCCGAGCCGCAGGCGGACGTCGATCCAGGCGAGCCTGGCGTTCTCCCGGCGTTCCTCCAGCTCGGCGATGCGGGCCTGGACGGTCGCCGCCAGCGGCACGTCCTCGGCGGGCCGGCCGCGCCACAGCGCCAGCGCCCGGCCGAACAGGCGGTGCGCGGCCGCCAGGTCGCCGCGGGCCGCCTCCAGCCGGGCCCGGTGCGCGGCCTCGTCGAAGGTGAGCAGGTCGAGCCGGTCGGGCTCGAGCCGCAGCAGGTAGCCGTACGGCGCCGACTCGACGCCGATCCCGGCGCGGCGCAGCGCGGTCACGTACTGCTGCAGGTTCGGCACGGCGGAGCGCGGCGGGTCGTCCCACACCGAGGCGATCAGCCGGTCCCTGGACAGGACGGTGCCCGGGTGGAGCAGGAAGACGCCGAGCACGGCGCGCGCTCTGGCGGCCAGCCGGATCGGCCGTCCCTCGTCGAGGACCCTGACCGGTCCGAGGATCGTGAAGTCCACCGTCCTCCCTGCCACGATCAGCCGTTTCGTCCTTCTCTATGGCGACTTTATGGGCTTTCTGGCGGCGAGAGGAGGAAGTTGATCGACGACATCCCGCCGGGGAGCCAGGAAGGAGGTGCCGTAGATGAAGATCGAGGTTCGCAAGGTCGAGGCCGTGAAGGCGACGCAGTTCATGACCTGAGGCAACGCCTCTCAGCCGGCCGGGAGGCGGTCCGCCGCCTCCCGGCGGCTCCATCCCGACGACCGATGACGGCCGGCCGAGCTGCTGCCGGCCGATGACGAACGATCCGGTGGGAAACGATGCGGGTGATGGTGAAGGAATGCGCCTGGGAGTCCCTGGGCGACGAGCTCGTGGTCGTGCACGACCCGCGCGAGGCGTACACGCTGGCCGACCCGGGCGGGCGGGTCGCGGCGCTGCTCGATGAGCTGGTCAGGGGGCCGGCCACGGCGGACGAGCTGAGCGCGGCGCTGACCGCGCGCGGTGTCCCCGTCACGGCGGACGACGTGCGCGACGGCCTGGCCGGGCTCGACTCCCTGGGGCTGGTGGAGGACGCCGATGAGCGGCTGCTGGGCGATCCCGAGGCCGACGAGCGGCATTTCTCCAACCTGACGTTCTTCGGGGCGTTCGCCCGGCTGGGGACGTCGCGGGCGGAGTTCGTCCGGCGGCTGCGCGCGTCCCACGTGCTCGTGCTCGGCGCGGGCGGCGGCGGCTCGGCCCTCGTGCAGTGCCTGGCCGGGCTCGGTGTCGGCGCGCTGACGCTGGTGGACCGCGACGACATCGAGCCGCGCAACTTCGCCCGCCAGTTCCTCTACCGGCGCGCCGACGTCGGCCGGTCGAAGGTGGAGCGGGCGGCGGAGTGGGTCCGCGAGTACGACCCGGACATCGAGGTCCGCGCCGTGGACCGGTGGATCTCCGGCCCCGACGACCTCAAGGACCTGACCGGCGACGCCGACGTGATCGCCGGCGGCCTGGACGGTGCCCCCGACGCGAACCTCTGGGTCAACGAGGCCGCGTTGCGCGCGGGCGTCCCGCTGGTGGCCGGTGGCATGACGCGGACCCAGCTCATCTACTTCTCGGTCGATCCCGGCAGGAGCGCCTGCCTGCGCTGCGACGAGTCCGACCTGCCTGACCCCGGCGAGCGGACGACGGCGGCGGTGGCCCAGCGGCTCACCCGCGGGCTGCGGCTGGCGAACGGGCTCACCGGGCCGATGGCGATGCAGGTCGGGTCGCTGGTCGCGTACGAGGTCATGCGGTATCTGACGAAGGTCGAGCCGCCGCGGGCGGCGGGGGCGCGGGTGGTGCTCGACCTGCTGGACGGGCTGGTCCCGGCGTGGCAGCCGTTCCCCCGCGACCCAGGCTGCCCGGCGTGCGCGCTGGCCCCGCAGAACGACGGCAGGCGCGTCCCGTGACCACCGTACGGCTGCGCCCGCTCACGGTGGTCGGGGAGGGCGAGGAGGTGCTGGTCGGCGACCCGGCCACCGGCATGTTCGTGGCGATGCCCGCCGTGGGCGGCGTGGTGGTCGCGGCGCTGCTGCGCGGCGCGACCGAGGAGGAGGCCGCCGCCGAGGCCGCCGCGTTCGCCGGCGAGCCCGTCGACCTGCCCGCGTTCATGGCGACCCTGGCCGAGCTGGGGTTCCTGGACGACCGGCCGGACGACGAGCGCCAGGCCGTCAGGACCGCGCCGATCCAGATGCGGCGCTGGCTGGCGGGGGTGAGCACGCGCGTGGCCCGCCCCTTCTTCGGGGAGGTCGCGTGGGCTTGTTACGTCGTGCTCGCGCTTTTCTGCCTGGCGGTCTTCATCACCTCGCCGTCGCTGCTGCCGGACCCGGCCGAGGACGCGTTCGTGCTGGACGACGTCGGGCTGAGCGCGCTGCTCCTGATGCCGTTCGTACTGGTCTCGACGGCGCTGCACGAAGGCGGGCACTGGCTGGCCGCCCGTGCGGCGGGGCTCACGGCCCGGTTCGGGGTGGACCGGCGGATGATGCTGCTCGTCCTGGAGACCGACCTGTCGCAGTTGTGGTCGGTGCCGCGCCGCCGCCGCTTCGGGCCGCTGCTCGGCGGGATGGCGGTGGACGTGGTGGTGCTCGCCGCACTGCTGACCGCCCGCCTGCTGATCCTGAAAGGAGTGTGGTCGCCGGAGCCGGTGGTGGACGCCACGCTCGCCGCCTGGGTGTTCGTGAAGCTGGCGGGCCTGCTGTGGCAGTGCATGATCTTCCTGCGCACCGACCTGTACGGAGTGCTCGTCCACGCCCTCGGCTGCCGCGACCTGTGGCGGATCAAGACGTTGCTGCTGCGGCACGCGTTCGGCCGGCTCACCCGGGCGCAGGCGGCCGAGGTGGTCCGGGCCGCGCCCGCCGACCTCAGGGTGGGGCGGTGGTTCCGGTGGGTGTGGCTGGCGGGGTTCGCCGTGGTGCTGGCCTGGTTCGTGGTCTTCGTCCTGCCGGTGGTGGTGAGCGTGCTGGGGTGGGGGGCCGGCCGGTTCGCGCTCGGACCGCTCGACCCCGCCTTCTGGTACGCGCTGCTCTGCGTCGCCCTGCTGCTCGGCCCGTACGTGCTGGCGGCCGGCCTGGCGGTCCGCGAGCACGTACGGCGCTGACCCCGGGGGGGCGGCGGGGTCAGGTGTCGGCGAGCAGGATGGCCGGGTTCTCGACGCAGTCGGCCACATGCCGCAGGAAGCCGCCCGCCGCTCCCCCGTCGCAGACCCGGTGGTCGAACGTCAGGGAGAGCTGGGTGACCTTGCGGGCGGTGACGACGCCCCCGTGCACCCACGGGCGGTCGATCACCCGGCCGACGCCCAGCAGCGCCGCCTCCGGATGGTTGATGATCGGGGTGGAGCCGTCCACGCCGAAGACGCCGTAGTTGTTGAGCGTGAACGTGCCGCCCGTCAGCGACTCAGGCGGCAGCTTGCCGTCCCTGGCCAGGCCGGTGAGCCTGGTCAGCTCGGCGGCGAGCTGGGCGGTGGTCATGAGGTGGGCGTCGCGGACCACCGGGACGACGAGGCCGCGGTCGGTCTGGGCGGCGAAGCCGAGGTTGACGTGGCCGTACCTGACGATCTCCGAGCGGTCGGTGTCCACCGTCGAGTTCAGCTCGGGGAAGCGGCGCAGGCCGTCCACGCAGATGCGGGCCAGCAGGGCCAGCAGGCCGATGCCGAGCTGGGGGCGGGTGCGGCGGAGCGCGTCCCTGGCCGCGACCAGGTCGGTGGCGTCCACGTCCACCCAGGTCGTGGCGTCGGGGATCTCGGTGCGGCTGCGGCTCATCTTCTCCGCCACGGCCCGCCGCACGCCGCGCAGCGGGATGCGCTCCAGCGCTCGCGGGGCGGCGGCGGGGCTCGCCGCGCCCGCTCGCTCGATGGCCTGCTCGACGTCGCGGCGCAGGATCACCTCGCGGGGGCCGGTGGGGGTGACCTGGGCGAGGTCGATGCCGTGCTCGCGGGCGATCCTGCGCACCAGCGGCGAGATGACGCGCGGCGCCTGCCCCGGCGTCCGGGAGCTCGCCGCCTCCTGCCTCAGCGGACGCGGGCCCGCCGAGGCCGTCCTGAGCGGGCGCGCGTCGGCGGCGGAGGGCTGAGGCGGGCGCGCCTCTCCTGCGGCGCTCTTGATCGGCCGCGCGTCCTCGGCCTGCGCCTTGAGCGGGCGGGCGTCGGCGGCCGGCGCTTTGAGCTGGGCGGAGCGGCGACGGCGGCGGGAGGTTCCGTGGTGGCCGGTGCCGTAGCCGATGAGGACGTTGCCGCTGCCGGCCCGTTCCTCCTCCCGGTACCGGGACGCCGCCGGATCCTCGGCCGGTGCCGCGCCGCCGATCTCGATGAGGGGCTCGCCCACCGACAGGACGGCGCCGGGTGCGGCGTGCAGGGCGAGGACGGTCCCCGCGTACGGCACCGGCACCTCCACCGCCGCCTTGGCCGTCTCGACCTCGACCACGATCTGGTCCACCTCGACGGTGTCGCCGACGGCGACCTTCCAGTCGAGCACCTCGGCCTCGGTCAGCCCCTCGCCGAGGTCGGGCAGGCGGAACACCTGCCGCTCGCCGGTGACGGTCATGACGCCTCCCTGCTGAGGTGCAGCAGGTCGGGCCGGTCGTCGAACTGGAGCCGGTCCACCGCGTCGAGCACCCGGTCCACGTCGGGCAGGTGGGTGTGCTCCAGTTTGGGCGGCGGGTACGGGATGTCGAAACCGGTGACCCGCAGCACGGGCGCGGCCAGGGAGTGAAAGCACCGCTCCTGTACGCGGGCCGCGATCTCGGCCCCCACCCCGGCGAACCCCTGTGCCTCCTGGATCACCACGCACCGCCCCGTCCTGCGTACGGACGACGCCACGGTCTCGTCGTCGAACGGGACGATGCTCCGCAGGTCCACCACCTCCAGCGAGCGGCCCTCCGCGGCGGCCGTCTCGGCGGCCTGGAGCGCGACGGGCACGCCAGGCCCGTACGCGACGAGCGTGGCGTCGCTCCCCTCGCGCCGCACCACGGCCCGCCCGAAGCCGGGGGCGCGCCGCTCGGCGGGCGAGAAGTCGTCCTTCGCCCAGTACAGCTTCTTGGGCTCCATGAAGATCACCGGGTCGGGGTCGTCGATGGCGTCGCGGAGCAGCCAGTACGCGTCCTCGACGGTGGCGGGCGTGACGACCTTGAGCCCTGGGGTGTGAGCGTAGTACGCCTCGCTGGAGTCGCAGTGGTGCTCGACCCCGCCGATGCCGCCGGCGAACGGGATGCGGATCACCATCGGCAGCGACACCCGGCCGCGGGTGCGGTTGCGGGTCTTGGCGACGTGGGAGGCGATCTGCTCGAAGGCCGGGTAGGCGAACGCGTCGAACTGCATCTCGACGACGGGACGGAAGCCGCCCATCGCCATCCCGACCGCGAGACCGACGATGCCGGACTCGGCGAGCGGGGTGTCGAAGCAGCGTTCCTCGCCGAACTCCCCGGTCAGCCCGTCGGTGATGCGGAACACCCCGCCGAGCGGGCCGACGTCCTCGCCGAAGACGAGCACCCGCTCGTCCTCGCACAGCGCGTCGCGCAGGGCGGCGTTGAGTGCCTGTGCCATAGAGGTCGGCTTGGACGCGGCGACGGGTCCGGGTGCGGACACGGGCATGGCGGTCATCGTCACTCCTCCGTGGCGCTCAGCTCGGCCCGCAGCAGCTCGCGCTGCTCGCGCAGCTGCGGCGTGGGCTCGGCGAAGACGTGGTCGAACAGCTCGAACGGGTCGGTCTCCGGGTCGGCGTTCATGCGGTCGCGGACGCGGGCGGCGTACGCGTCGGCGGCCTGCGCGGCGGCTGCGACGCCGGCGTCGTCCAGCAGGCCCCGGCCGCGCAGGTAGGTCTCCAGGCGGGCCAGCGGGTCGGCCGACTCCCACCGCGCGACCTCCTCGGCGTCGCGGTAGCGGGTGGGGTCGTCGGCGTTGGTGTGCGGGTCCATCCGGTACGTGTGCGCCTCGACCAGGAACGGCCCGCCGCCCGCGCGGGCCCGCCCGACGGCCTCGGTCAGCACCGACAGCACGGCGACCAGGTCGTTGCCGTCCACCTGCTCGGACGGCACCCCGTACCCGACGCCCTTGTACGCCAGCGCGGGCGCGGCGGTCTGCCTGGCCAGCGGCACCGAGATGGCGTACTTGTTGTTCTGCACCAGGAACACGACCGGGCAGCGCAGCACGCCGGCGTAGTTGAGCGCCTCGTGGAAGTCGCCCTCGCTGGTGCCGCCGTCGCCGATGAAGGCCAGCACGACCGCGTCCTCGCCCTTGCGGCGCAGTGCCTCGGCCATGCCGACCGCGTGGATGGTCTGGGTGGCGAGCGGCGTGCACTGGGGGGCGACGCGGACGGCGGCGGGGTCGTAGCCGCAGTGCCAGTCGCCGCGCAGGAGGGTGAGCACCTCGACGGGGTCGAGGCCGCGGGAGACGAGGGCCACGCTGTCGCGGTAGGTGGGGAACAGCCAGTCGTCGTCGCGCAGCGCGAGCACCCCGCCGATCTGGCAGGCCTCCTGTCCCAGGCTGGAGGGGTAGACGGCGAGGCGGCCCTGCTTGGTCAGCGCGGTCGCCTGGCGGTCGAAGCGGCGGCCGATGACCATCCGGCGGTAGGCCTCCGTGAGCTGCTCGCCGGCCGGCATCGGGTACGCGGCGGGGGGATCGACGGCGGTGCCGTCCTCGGCGACAAAACGCACGGGGACGGGCGCGGGGAGGAGACCGTCGACCACCTGGGGATGAGACATGGCGACGCTCGCTTTCTCTGGACGGTGGACAAGAGAAGCGTCCGCTTGGCGAGCCATTCGTTCAAGACATCGGCGGCGATAGGCGACAAATGGCCGCAAACCATGCTTCTCACGGCCATTTGTCGATTTGACCAGCGGAGGAAGCAGGACCAGCCGGACGTTTTGCCGCCACCCACGCCACCCCTGATCCACCGGCCCTCACCCGCCGCCGCCCAGCCGCCCGCGCGCCGCCCAGCCGTCCGCGCCGCCCAGCCGTCCGTGTGCCGCCCATCCCGCCTCGGCCGCTTACCGCCCGGTCACGGGCCAGGCCGCCCTCGGTCACCCGCGGGCTCGGCTCCAGTGGGCGCCCTGGCCGCGGGCCTCGTCGAAGACGAGCCAGGTCCGGGTGGCGCGGACGCCTGGGATGTCCTGGATGCGTTCGAGCACGACGTGCCGCAGCGCCGCGTTGTCCGGCGTCCTGACCAGGGCCAGCACGTCGTAGTCGCCGCCGACCATGGCGAAGTGCTCGACGTAGGCGATCTCGCGCAGCCGGGCCGACACCTGCCGCCAGGAGTTCTGCTCGATGGTGATCGACACGTACGCGCTGGTGCCCAGCCCTGCCTTGGCCGGGGCGATCTCGGCGGTGAAGCCGGTGATCACGCCGTCCTCCATGAGCCGGGTCAGCCGCGCGTACGCGCTGGCCCTGGAGATGTGCACGTGCTCGGCGAGGGTGCGCACCGACATGCGGCCGTCGCGCCGCAGCTCGGCGATGATCGCGCGGTCCACGTCGTCGAGCGCCGCGGCGGCCCGTTCAGGCCACTCCTCACCGGCCGGAACGCTCGTCGCCGTGGACGGTTGGCTCTCCATGCCCCTCACTCCTTGCCAAAGGTCTCCAGGTGGCCGCCTGCCGAAGCGCTGCCCCGGCGAGCGACCGTCACGCAGGCCGCACCCCAGACAGCCGCCCAGACCGCGGCCCGGACGGCGACCCAGGCCGTGGCCCAGACGGCCGCCCAGGCCGTGGCTCGGGCGGTGGCCCAGGCCGTGGCCCAGACGGTGGGGTCAGCGGGCGTCGAAGGCGGGGCGGCGTTTCGACAGGAACGCCGCCACGGCGCCGGCGTGGTCGGCCGTCAGGCCCAGGCGGGCCTGGGCGCGCGCCTCGGCGGCCAGCGTCGCCCCGAGGTCGCGCCCCCACGACTCGGCGATGAGCCGCTTGGACTCGGCGTAGGCGAGGGTGGGCCCGGCCGCGAGCCGTTCGGCCAGCTCGCGCGCGGCCGGAGCCAGCTCGTCCTGCGGCACCAGCCGCCCTGAGACGCCCCACTCCACGGCCTGCCGCGCCGTGAACGGCTCGGCGAGCAGCACGAGCTCCCTGGCCCGCGACTCGCCGACCGACCGGGTGAGCGTGGCCGACAGCCCGGAGTCGCAGGTCAGCCCGATCGCGCCGAACGCCGTGCCGAGCACGGCGTCCTCGGCGAACACCCGCAGGTCGCAGGCGAGCGCCAGGGCCAGCCCGGCGCCCACGCAGGTGCCGCCGACGGCCGCGACGACCGGCTTGGGCATCGTGGCGAGCAGCCGCACCACGGGCGCGTAGTCCTCCTCGACGGTGTCGAACGCGTGCGCCGCGTTCTCGCGCAGCGCCGCCGCGTGCTCGGCCAGGTCCTGCCCGGCGCAGAACGCCCGTCCCGCCCCGGCCAGCAGCACCGCGCGGACGGACGGGTCACCGGCGACGTCCTCCAGCGCGAGGCGCAGCTGCAGCTTGGTCTTGGCGTCGAGCGCGTTGCGTCGCTCGGGCCTGTTCAGCGTGACGGTCGCCACGGCGCCGTCGCGTTCGAGGAGGACGGCCGCGCCGTTCACCGGGCGTCACCGTCCCAGGTCTTGGCGACCAGGGTGAGCACGTCGTACGTGGCCACGGGCTGCCCCTCCTGGTTGGTGACGACGGCGTCCCAGCGCACCTCGCCGTAGTCGGCGTTGCCGCGCGGCGTGATCTGCTTGACGGTGAGCGTCACCGCGATGCTGTCACCGGCCTTGACGGGGGTGAGGAAGCGCAGCGCGTCCACGCCGAAGTTGGCCAGCACCGGGCCGGGCGCCGGGTCGACGAAGAGTCCGGCGGCCAGCGAGACGACCAGGTAGCCGTGCGCGACGATGCCGCCGAACAGCGGGTTGCGGGCGGCGGCCTCGGGGTCGGTGTGGGCGTAGAAGGTGTCGCCGGTGAACTCGGCGAAGTGCTCGATGTCCTCCAGCGTGACCGTGCGCGGCGCGGAGGCGATGGTGTCGCCGACGCGCAGCTCGGCCAGCGACTTGCGGAAGGGGTGCACGTCGCTCGCGCCGCGGGCGGCGCCGGTCGTCCAGTGCCCTGTGACGGCGGTGAGCAGGTCGGGTGAGGCCTGGACGGCGGTGCGCTGCATGTGGTGCAGCACCCCGCGAATGCCGCCCAGCTCCTCACCGCCGCCGGCCCGGCCGGGGCCGCCGTGCACGAGGACGGGCAGCGGCGAGCCGTGCCCGGTGGACTCCTTGGCGTCGTCGCGGTCGAGCACCAGCACCCGGCCGTGCCAGGGCGCGAGCCCGAGCACCACGGACCTCGCGACCTCCGGGTCGTGGGTGGCGACGGAGGCGACCAGGCTGCCGCGCCCGCGGGCGGCCAGGGCGACGGCCTCGTCCAGGCCGTCGTAGGCGAGCACGGTGCTGACCGGCCCGAACGGCTCGACGTCGTGCGGCTCGGTGGCGCCCGGCCTGGCCCGCAGCAGGAGCGGGGTCATGAACGCGCCGCGCGTGGCGTCGCCGTCGAGCAGGGCGCCGCCCGCCGGCTCGCCGTACACGACGTCGGCGCTCGCGCGCAGGGCCTCGACGGCCTTGCGCACCTCCTCGCGCTGGGCGAGCCCGGCCAGCGCGCCCATGCGCACGTCGGGGTTGCGCGGGTCGCCGACGCTCACCTTGGCCAGGCGGGCGGCCAGCGCCTCCTCGACCTGCCCGGCCATGGCCGAGGGCACCAGCACCCGGCGGATGGCGGTGCACTTCTGCCCGGCCTTGACCGTCATCTCGGTGACGACGCCCTTGACGAACAGGTCGAACTCGGGGTCGTCCGCGCGTACGTCGGGGCCGAGGATGGAGCAGTTGAGCGAGTCGGCCTCGACGCCGAGCACGACGCCGCCGTCCAGCACGTTGGGGTGGCGGCGCAGGATGCCGGCGGTGTGGGCGGAGCCGGTGAAGGCGACGGAGTCCTGCACGGTCAGCTCGTCGAGCAGCCCGCCCGCGCTGCCCGCGAGAAGCTGCAGCGCGCCCTCCGGCAGGATGCCGGACTCGATGATCATGCGGACGGCCGACTCGGTGAGGTACGCGGTCTGGCTCGCGGGCTTGACGATCGAGGGCAGGCCGGCGAGGAAGGCGGGGGCGAGCTTCTCCAGCATGCCCCAGACGGGGAAGTTGAAGGCGTTGATCTGCACGGCCACGCCTGGCCGCGAGGTGTAGAGGTGCTGGCCGACGAACGTGCCGCCCTTGCCGAGGCGTTCGAGGCCGCCGTCCAGGAAGACCGTGTCGTTGGGCAGTTCGCGCACGCCCTTGCTCGCGTAGCTGAACAGGGTGCCGATGCCGCCGTCCACGTCGATGGCGGTGTCGCGGGAGGTGGCGCCGGTGCGTACGGACAGGGCGTACAGCTCCTCCTTGCGCTCCAGCAGGTGCTTGGCGAGCGCCTTGAGCAGGGCGGCCCGCTCGTGGAAGGTGAGCGCATGCACGGCGGGACCGCCGGTCCTCCTGGCGTACGCGACCATCGCGCCGACGTCGAGGCCGCGGCTGGAGATGCGCGCGACCTCCTCGCCCGTGGCCGCGTCGAGCAGCGGCTCTCCCTCGTCGGCCGCGCGGAACCACCGTCCCGCGGCATAGCTCTCCAGCAGCGTGCTCACACCGTCTCCTCTCCCCGGGCGCGACCTTGCGCGGGCACCCCTCTGTGTGCGACCTTATTACTGACCGAGCGATAAGTAAATGAGCCCGAGGCGTCGGAGGAAAGATGACGACCACCCCAGCGGAGCCGGACCTCGAGGCCCGCCTGCAAGCCGGGTTCGACGCGACCATCGCCCGCCACGACCGCATCGAGCCACGCGACTGGATGCCCGACGCCTACCGCAGGACGCTCGTCCGCCAGATCGCCCAGCACGCCCACTCCGAGATCATCGGCATGCAGCCCGAGGGCAACTGGATCGGCCGCGCCCCCTCGTTGCGCCGTAAGGCGATCCTGCTGGCCAAGGTGCAGGACGAGGCGGGGCACGGGCTCTATCTGTACTCCGCGTGCGAAACCTTGGGCGTCTCCCGGGCCGAGCTGACCGAGTTGCTGCTCAGCGGGAAGCAGAAATACTCCTCGATCTTCAACTATCCGACGCTCTCGTACGCCGACGTCGGCACCATCGGCTGGCTGGTGGACGGCGCCGCCATCTGCAACCAGGTGCCGCTGTGCCGCACCTCCTACGGCCCCTACGGCCGCGCGATGATCCGCATCTGCAAGGAGGAGTCGTTCCACCAGCGGCAGGGGTACGAGCTGCTGATGACGATGATGCGCGGCACCGACGAGCAGCGGGTCATGGTGCAGGAGTCGGTCGACCGGTTCTGGTGGCCGTCGCTGATGATGTTCGGGCCGCCCGACGCCCAGTCGCCCAACAGCGCGCGCTCGATGGCCTGGGGCATCAAGCGCAACTCCAACGACGAGCTGCGGCAGAAGTTCGTGGACATGACGGTCCCGCAGGCCGAGGCGCTCGGCGTCACGCTGCCCGACCCCGGCCTGCGCTGGAACGAGGAGCGCGGCCACTACGACTTCGGCGAGCCCGACTGGGAGGAGTTCGCCGCCGTGCTGCGCGGCGACGGGCCGTGCAACGCCCAGCGCATGGCGCACCGCAGGGCCGCCCACGAGGAGGGCGCCTGGGTACGCGAGGCCGCGCTCGCCTTCGCCGAGCGCTCACAGCAGGAGGTCGCCCGATGAGCACCGACCGCCGGGAATGGCCGCTGTACGAGGTGTTCGTCCGCGGCAAGCGCGGGCTCAACCACGTGCACGTCGGCTCGCTGCACGCCCCTGACGACCAGATGGCGCTGCGGCACGCCCGCGACGTCTACACCCGCCGCAACGAGGGCGTCAGCATCTGGGTCGTACGGGCTGACGCCATCACCGCCTCGTCCCCCGACGAGAAGGACCCGCTCTTCGCGCCCAGCGGCGACAAGGTCTACCGGCATCCGACGTTCTACGAGATCCCGGGCGACGTCCCGCACATCTGATCGGACCTGCTCATGAGCGACGAACACCGCAGCGGACACGACAGCGGACACGACAGCGGACACGGCAGCGGACACGGCAGCGGACACGGCGGCGGACACGGCAGCATCTTCGACGGCCTGATCGAGGGCGGTGAATCCGCTCAGTGGGCCTTCGGCACCGACTTCGAGGACCCGCTGGCCGGGGTCGACACGACCGTGCCCGAGGGGGTGGACCCGGCCGCGCTGGCCGCGTACTGCCTCATGCTCGGCGACGACGCCCTGATCCTGTCGCAGCGGCTGTCGGAGTGGTGCAGCCGCGCGCCCGACCTGGAGGAGGACATCGCGCTCGCCAACATGGCGCTCGACCTGCTCGGGCAGGCGCGGCTGCTGCTGGCGCGGGCGGCGGCGGCCGACCCCGGCGTGGTGCCGGCCCTGCCCGACGGCTCGCCGGTGCCGGCCGAGGACGCGCTGGCGTTCTTCCGCGACGACCGCGACTTCCGCAACGTGCGGATGTGCGAGGTGCCGAACGGGGACTTCGCGCACGTGGTGGTGCGGCTGCTGCTGTTCTCCGCGGCCCGGCTCGCCCTGTTCGAACGGCTGCGCGGCAGCCGGGACCAAGTGCTCGCCGCCGTCGCGGGGAAGGGTGTCAAGGAGGTCGCCTATCACCGCGACTGGGCCGGGCGCTGGTTCCTCACGCTGGCGCGCGGCACCGAGGAGTCGCACCGCAGGCTGCTGGCCGCGCTCGACGCGCTGTGGCCGCTGCGGGCCGAGGTGGTCACCGCCCATCCGCTCGAACTGGTTCTGGCCGACGCCGGGGTGGGTGTGGACCCGTCGTCCCTGGCGGGCGAGGTGGACGCCGTCCTGGACCAGGTGCTCGCAGTGAGCGGCGTCGAACGTCCCGAACGTGCGCCGCTGGCCGGCGTCGGCGGACGCACCGGCAGACACGGCCTGCACACCGAAGCCCTGAGCAGACTGCTCACCGAGATGCAGGTGGTCGCCCGCGCACACCCGACGGGGCGCTGGTGACCCCCGCCCGGCCCCGCGCGGACTCCGCACCGGGCGACGGACGGCCCGCTGGGCGAGGGCGTGACGGCGCGGCCGCGCGGGCGGACGCGGCGGCCGAGGTGGCGAGGCAGGTGCGGGATCCTGAGATGCCGATGCTGACCCTCGCCGACCTCGGCGTGTTGCGCGGTGTCGAGGTGACGCGGGACGCCGGCGGCGGCGAGGTGGTGGTCGCCTCGATCACGCCGACCTACACCGGCTGCCCGGCCATGGCGACCATGCGCGACGACCTCGTGCACCGGCTCAACGACGCCGGGTTCGAGCGGGTGGAGGTGCGGGTGGTGCTGGACCCGCCGTGGTCCAGCGACTGGATCTCCGAACGCGGCCGTGCCGCCCTGCGCGACGCTGGGCTGTCGCCGCCCGGTCCCGCACCCCGGCGTACCGGGCCGGTGCTGCTGACTCTCGGCCCCAAGCGCGCGGCGCCGCGCTGCCCGCGCTGCGGCTCGGCGGACACCCGGCTCACCTCCGAGTTCGGCGCCACCGCCTGCAAGGCCCTCTACCGCTGCACCGGCTGCCTCGAACCGTTCGAGCACGTCAAGGAGATCTAGCGTTGACATCCTCCCCCTAGCAAACGAGGGGGATTCCCACGGTCGCCCGTGAAAATTCCTGCTTCACAGCCGGTCGCCCCGTCCGAGAGGACTCTCGTTGAGGTCTTACACCCGCTCCACAGGCGTTTCAGCTCTCCGCCGGCCCGGCGG